>CAYYPT010000020.1:0-19108 GCA_964473625.1 uncultured bacterium
AAATTATCACTCGAATTGGAAGATTCTAGTTGGTTTTCTTTCAATTCTCGCAATCGGTCTACAATGTAGCCTGTTTCTCCCCAACCATCACTCCTGTTTTCTATAAGATCCATAACCATCTCCATTGCAAGGGTAATCGAATCTATCACCTTCAGATTCAGTTGAATTTCCCTTGATTGAACGCAGGATAAAATCTCCTCAATAGAAGAAAGAAGTTGTCCTATTTCGTCGAAACCAAACATCTGGGCAGAAGCTAAAAGAAGTTTACAGGCTTGTTTTGCATCTAACAGTGCTCGTCTATTTTCAGGATTTTCCCTTAAAAGCTGAATGGCTCTATCAAATTGTTTAAGATCTCCAGCCGCTTCTTCTTCAAAAATTTTATAGAACACCATGGTAGTTTGAGTCAGAGGTTTTACAGGTTTTTTGGTAGGAGAAACTTCAGAGCCATATGAGAGAATCGACTCCTTTATATCAAATATAGTTCTGCTTTTATCAAAAATTTCTTCATTTTGAAAGTCTTTCTTATCGGTTTCTTCCGCTTTTTTAGTTCTTGGAATTTCCCTTTCTTTTAATCCGCTTACAATAAGCATAATTCTCAGTGTATCTTTCAGTTTTTTCTCAATTGTAACTCCCCATATGATTCTTGCACTAGGATCAAGTTTTGCTGCTACGGACTTTATAATATGATGGGCTTCTTTAAGAGAAATTTTTGTACCAACAGTAATGTGAATTAAAGCGCTCTGAGCACCCGAAATATCAATTTCCATTAGTGGATGGGAAAGAGCTCTCTTAATAGCTTCTTCCACTCTATTTTCTGAATTACTCTCACCCAGACCAATTGCAGCATGTGGACCATCCCGCATGACTGTATTTACATCAGCAAAGTCGAGATTTATTAGACCTCTTTTCAGAATCAAGTCGGAGAGTCCAACCAACGCATTTGTAAGAATTTCATCACCGGCTTTAAAAGCTTCTTCCAGAGGTGAATCGAGGAATAATTCTACAAGTCTGTCGTTTTTTAGAACGATTAAAGTATCAACTGACTTCCTTAGTTTTTCAAGTCCAATCTGGGCATTTTCCCACCGGATTATTCCTTCTTCAGAAAAGGGAATAGTTACGACTGCTACAGTCAGAATACCCTGATCTTTAGCCAACTGGGCAATTACTGGCGCCGATCCAGTTCCAGTTCCACCGCCTAATCCACATGTCAGAAAGAGCATATCAGTCCCTTCAAGTGCAGTAGTAAGAGCTTCTTTACTTTCCTCGGCAGCACGCTCACCTATCTCGGGATCGCCTCCTGCACCGAGTCCGCCAGTTATGTTTCTTCCAATAAGAATTTTTCTGGTACTGTTGGTTTCTAAGAGATCCTGAGCGTCGGTATTAACCGCAACTGTTTCAATTCCCTCGGGACTTTTTTCCATTAAGTGGTTAAGCGTATTATTACCTGCTCCCCCTGTTCCTATCACTTTAATAACCGTATTGTAAACATCGATTTTATTTTCATTCTCACGAATCCGTGCCTGTACAGAGTTTATGAGTTCTTCTTTTGAAAGCATTCCTCTCTCTCCTTCTGAGTTGAAAAACAGCAAAGCTATTTTAAACTGCTTAGTACTCAGAAAACACTAAAAAACATCAGTTAAGCCGTAACAATGAATATATAAGTTTACGGAGTTCATTTATTTCAAATGGTTTTTCAATATACCCAGTTTTTTTAAGGTGTTCCAGAACCTTCTTTACTTCCAGCGAGCCGTATGCTGTCATTACAATAACAGGGGTTTGCGGATAACGTACTTTTACTTCATTAAGTAACTGCAGCCCACTAATTCCTGGCATGCGAATATCGGTAACGAGAAGATCGACTTTGTATTTAGAGAGCATTTCTAAAGCACTACTTCCAGAATTTGTGCAGATAATTTCAAGAGAATCTCCATCTTTTGCAAGTCGCTTGGATATGCTCCATGTTAGATCTTCTTCATCATCGACAATCAGAATCCGTTTTTTTTCAATATCCATTCTTTATCCTATTGCAAGGTAAAAATCGTTAATATAATTTGGCAAATACTATACCAGAAGACAGAGAAAAATAAGCCATGAAATGATAAAAAAATAAGAAAGGTAGCTTCTTGAAATTATACGACTTAAACAAACTAAGTAGAGTAGCATATTTAAAAAACAACGCTACCATCGGATAAAAAATGGAAAGTTAATGACAAAGTGGTCAAAATCAGAGCACTAAGACAACTGATAACTTTTCAGTTTTTCTCTGAGAGTTGATCTTGAAATGTCTAAAATTCTGGCCGCTTGGGATTTGTTCCCATTAACTAATTTTAAGACTTCCAGTATATGGTGCTTTTCCATCTCTTGAAGAGATATTTTCCCCATAGAAATTCTTGGCGCAGTTACTGTTTCGCTTTTTTGGTGAAGTTCCATAGGGAGGTGCTCAGGCAATAAGAAATCGCCAGTACAGAGTATAACACCCCTTTCAATAACATTTTTTAGCTCCCGAACATTACCAGGCCAGGAATAGTTCAAGAGTAGTTTTTCGGTTTCTGGAGAAAAATTTTGGATATGTTTATTAAATTCTTTATTATATTCTTCTAAGAAAAGTTTCGCCAGTAGGAGAATATCGTCCTGTCTCTCCCTAAGAGGGGGAAGTACAATCTCCATAACTTTCAATCTGTAGTAGAGGTCGTCGCGAAACTCTTTTTTCTTAACCAATTCATTAAGATCAGTGTTTGAGGCTGCAATCACTCTGACATTTATTTTGATATCCGAAACGCCACCTATACGTCTAAACCTCTGCGATTCTATTACTCTTAGAATCTTAGGCTGAAGACTGAGCTTCATACTGGATATTTCGTCCAAAAAAATTGTACCACCATTGGCTAACTCAAACAACCCCTTTTTCATTGCTTTTGCATCGGTAAAAGCACCCTTTTCGTGACCAAAGAGTTCACTTTCAAGTAAATTATCGGGGATAGCACTGCAGTTGAGTTTTATAAATGGCTGTTTGGCCCGATCACTGGAGCGGTGAATTGCATCAGCAACAAGCTCTTTTCCCGTTCCACTTTCTCCCTGTATAAGAACTGAGGTTTTTGGAGTTTTTGCCACAATTTGGATAAGATTGCGAATCTCTTTTATCTGAGGACTTTCACCATAAATGGCGTCGTTGGGGTACTGTTTTTTATGCGCCCGCTGTAATCGAGCTACTTCACTTTTAAGTTGATGGGTCTCAAGCGCTTTTTTCACAACCAGTTTTAGTTCATCCAGTTCAAAAGGTTTCAATAAATAATCGTATGCACCTTTTTTCATTGCTTCTATGGCAGGTTTAACATCTGTTAAAGCTGTCATCATTATTATTAATGCATCAGGATCTGTTTCCTTCATTTCAATTAAAACGTCCATTCCTCCCATCTTGGGAAGTTTCAAATCCAGCAATACAAGATCTATAAGTTCTCTTTTAAAAATAGAAAGTCCATCTTCGCCTGTCTTTGCCGTATCAACGTCATATCCTTCTTTTTTCAGAACTTTTGACAGTGTAAAAACCATATCTTCATTATCTTCAATAATTAATATTTTTGCATTACCCATACTTAAACTCCTGTAGGTAAAATGATAGTAAAAGATGTCCCTTGCCCTACTTTACTTTCTACCCGTATATCCCCGTGATGTTCTCCAATTATTCTGTAAACAATTGAAAGCCCTAATCCTAAACCGTTTGCTTTTGTAGTGAAAAAGGGGTCGAATATTGTTTCCAGTTTATCAGACTTAATACCTTCGCCGGTATCAGAAACTATTACTTCTACAAAGGAAGAACCGTTAGGATTTTCATTTTCCCCTCCCCTATTCCGAATTAAACCAAATTGAGGATCTCTGATCCTTTTAGCAGAAATTGTTAATGTGCCGCCTCCTGGCATTGCCTCGATTGCATTTAAGATCAGGTTCAAAAAAACCTGTTGAATTTGTTGTGAATCAATCATCACATCAGGAAGATCTGGTTCGAAATTTTCTATATAGGTAACTCCGCTATTTGCCATTTTTTTCCCCACAAGATTTGTTACTTCCCTAAGAATTTCTTTTAACTGGCGGGGTTTTCTATTTGGAGGTTTAGGTCGGGCGTAAGCAAAAAATGTTTTTAAGAGCTCGTCGAGTCTGTTTACTTGACGAACAATTCGTGTGAGATATTCTTTTCGCGAATCATTTTCATCGAATTCTTCCTCGCAGGCTTGTGCTAAAGTCTTTATGCCTGCCAAAGGATTTTTTATTTCATGTGCAATACCCGATGCCAGAACTCCGAGAGATGCCAGGCGATCCATCCGGATAACCTCAGACTGCATTTGTTTAAGTTGAGTAATATCACGGAATGATACAATTGTTCCTACTTTTTTATTTTGGTTATCTATACGATCCGTGGTGGTAAACCCAATGGCAATTTTCTTGCCCGTTTTTACTGTAAGTTCTGTTTCTCTACTGTAGGGAAGCGAACCCGGAGGAGGTGGATTGGAAAGAAGAAAATCTACCTCCTCTGGTTTCAATACAGATTTGATTTCTTTTCCTAATACTTCTTCTGTTTTCCAGCCCAGTATTCGCTCTCCACCTTCATTTAAAGAGGTTATACGACCGCTTAGGTCTGTTGTGAGTAATCCTGCTTCCATGCTCTGGATAATGCTCTCGTTGAAATTTTTCAAATCGAGGATTTCTTTTTCCATTTTTTTCTGTTCAGTTACATCACGTGCAATTCCAATAGAACCAACAATTAATCCATGCTCAAAAATAGGAGTAATATTGAATGAAAGCACAGGGGATTCTGCTAAATTCCCCAGAATTTTTGCCTCAAAGATCCTGGCTTTCCCTTGATGAGCCATTTTATAGTGTTCCAGTGCATGATCGCGATCTTCTGGGTCAATAAGCGACAGAAAACTTTTCCTTACCCATTTATCTTTTTCCCAGCCTGTTAGTGGAGTGAAGCGATTGTTTAGATAAACAAATTTGCCTTTATCGTCAAGTGTAAAAATAAAATCATTAGCATTTTCCAGTAAATCCCGATATCTGTATTCTGAACGTTTTACTTTTCGACGCAGTTCTATATTTTTAGAAATATTCTGATAAATGAGTAAAAGGTTTACTAAAACTTCACTAAGCTCACGGGCACCAAAAGGTCTGGTAAACCATCCTCCCAATCCGAGTTTAAAAAGTTCTCTGCTGTGGAGTGCCCTTATTTTTTCATCAGAAAGAAGGACAAAGGGAATTTGTCTGAATTTAACAAATGTTTGATCTACCATCAGAGTTTGGAAAACAGTTTTTCCATCCAAATCTTCTGTATAAAACTCACATAAAATAATATCGGGTTTTACTTCTGGTAATGCTTTTAAACCATCCTGTCCCGAAGCAACTCGTACTATGCGCGGGGCATTTTCTCCGAGTGCATCGTATAAAAGCTTCTCTGTACGAGAATTTGGGTCGATAATAAGAAGCGTTTTTCTTTTAAGATAATTTTTCATATTTAAATTGTTTTTCATATATTGGCTTGAAATTTTGAATCTTGTTTACTAGTTGCCTTTGGAACCGTAAAACTAAAAACAGAACCTACTCCAAGACGACTGTTGACTTTTATTGTCCCTCCATGCCGTTCAACAATTTCCTTTGCAAGTGCCAATCCTAAGCCTGACCCTTCTACTTCTTCTGTTCCTTCAGAATCCACAACTCTATAAAATTTATCAAAAACATGGGGAAGAGATTCTTTGGGAATACCATACCCATTATCAATAACGCTTACTAGAATTTTATCATCCTCATCTTTTGCTTCAATTCCTATTTTGGATCTATTAGGACTATACTTAACCGCATTACTGAAAAGATTTAGAAGGACCTGTTCGATCATATCCTGATCTCCCAGGGCTAATGGGAGCGTATCGGGAATTTCTGTAATAATTTTGATATCTTTTTTCTCCGCTTCTCCTTTATAAGTTTCGATTATCTTTTCTACAAGATAGCGGAGGTCAAAGGGATTCATCTGCAGTTCTGTTCGTCCCGATTCTAATCTAGAAAGATCCAAAAACTTATTTACCAGATTTGTAAGACGTGTTGATTCAGTTAATATAATTTTGGCGTATTCTCTGGCCTGAGAATCATTAAGCTTAGAATCCAATAAAAGTTCACTAAACCCATAAATAGAAGTAAGAGGAGACTTCAACTCATGTGCAACCATAGAAACCAGTTCTGTTTTTATGCGATCTATTTCTTTTTCTTTGGTTACATCCCGGATAACAGTAACAACACCGATAAGTCTGTCTTCCTGATCATGTACCCTTGCAGCATGCGCCTGAAATACTTTTTTTTCCCGAGTGTCTGCCACTCTAAAATCAAATTCCACAGAACTCTGGAGACGATTGTCCTTTACCTCCTGTAATAACGATATTAGTGGTTTATTTTTTATACATTCTCGAATTGGTTTATAGATAGTCTCGCTTTCGGTTAGGCCAAACCACTTTTCAGCCACTGAGTTTGTCACAAGTATACAATCCTGTGTGTCGGTGACTATGACGCCATCTGCAATGTTTTTGAGAATAGTTTCTGTTTTGTTTTTTTCGTTTATGATATCCCCTATATCCAATCGTTGAAGGCGACTCATTTCCTCCGCCATGTAGTTGATAAGCCTGCCGAGACGATCCATATCGCTGTTTTTCTGGGGGGGAATCCGAAGTACAAAGTTACCCCGTGCAATATCTCGGGCAGATTTTATTAAACGATTTACAGGATAATCGATCCACTTTGCAAGAATTATTGCAGATAAAATTAAAAGAAAAAACATTCCTGCTATAGGGTACAGAAAGGTTCCCAGTGGTATTGTGTGAATAGGTGTAAAAAGAGTTTTCTTGCTGAAATAAAGACTCCACGGTAAATGATCAAAAGAAAATATCCCCAAGAGATTTCTACCCTCCCATAATATTTTCTTAGAATCAAAATTGCTGTGCAAAACAGTAAAATTAATTTGTGAAGAGAATAAAACATTACCAGAAGGGTTCAATATTGCTAATGTTTCTTCAGGATGAGCAAGTTTTTTCAGTAGACTATCGATTTTTTCAAGCCCTACTTTGATTTCCAGAACTTTCATCCGTGTATGTTCCCCAAAAGGTATTTCAAGAGAAAGAATGGGATAGCCAAGCAGGTCAGAAGATGATATTGGGCCTACAATGAAAGAATTTTGGTGACTTCTTGGGAATGAGATTTCCTTAAATAAAATAGAAAAAAGTTTCTGCCGATTTTCCAGATTTAATTTTTTTACCTCAGGTTTTTCCCAGAAGCCGTTCTGGATAATTCGTACAGGCCATTTTTGTCCTTCTTTCCAGAGGGTAACAGAAATAATATCTTTTCTACCGGCCAACCACTTTTCCATAATACTCGTTACTCTGGATGGCCTTCTCTGTAAAATATCGACAAGATTTTGTAATTCTCTTACTCTTTTTAAGATTAGTTGGTTCTCAATAGAAAGAGATATTTCTCTACCATTGTTTAAGAACTCTTGTTCTGTAATTTTTCTAAAACTTTTTTCAAAAACCTGATTGACATAATGCCAATAAGTAAAAGAAAACAATACGAAAAAAAGGAAGAAGAAGATGCTTACTTTCCAGAATGTTGTTATTTTAAAAGAATTTTTTCTTTCTTTCGATTTCAAGAAATTACCCCAGACTCAAAAAATTTAATTAGTTTAAGGTATTTAATTTTAGTCACCTTAGTTCACTTTTCCCAAAATCGTTCCAGAGATAAACGAAGTGGTCACTGGAACGATATCTTGATAATCGATACTTCTTACCCCAAAGGCATCATAGCCATAAAACCTTCTTCCCGTGATGAATGACCTGTACCCAATTATCATTCTTAAATCACAACCGTACGATTACGTCCACCCTTTTTAGCTCTGTAGAGCGCCGTGTCAGCAAGACGAATGAGTTCTTTTTCATCTTGAGTATCCTGTGGGAACGAAGCCACTCCCACGCTCATTGTAACAACTCCTGTGGGAAGTTTTTTTTCAAACGGAAAAGGATAACGTTCTATCAAAGTTCGCAGTTTTTCTCCTACTATTTTTGCTGATTTTTTATCAGTTCCAGGAAGAATAATGACAAATTCTTCCCCTCCATACCTGGCCAGGAAATCAACCTCACGAATATTTTTATGAAGAAGGTTAGCGAAATACTTCAACACCCTATCACCATTCAGATGACCAAAATGATCATTGTACATTTTGAAGTGATCTATGTCCATCATCAATAAAGATACAGGAAGTTTAAACCGCTGAGATCTGGAAATTTCCAGATGAAGCTGTCGTCTGAATGCTCTATAATTAAAAAGACCAGTGAGGCCGTCTGTTACTGCCAGTTTTCGAAGCTTTGTCTCAGCAATTTCCAGTTCCTTTATTTTTTGTTCCAGTGCCTCATGCAGCTTTTTTATTCTTAAAAGCGACTTTATACGGGTTAAGAGTTCTACACGGTTAAGCGGTTTGCTGATAAAATCATCCGCTCCTGCTTCAGTAGCCTGAATTCTTTCCTTATCTCCTCTAAAAGCAGTTACCATGACAATTGGAATAAAATTTGTGCTTTTAGAATTTTTCAATCGCCTGCAAACTTCATAACCGTCCAATTTGGGTAAAAGAATATCCAGTATAATTGCACTCGGCGGATTATCAGCAACCATTTTCAAAGCTTCTTCCCCATTGCGTGCTATCCTTACTCTATAGCCCTCTGAGGTAAGATATGTCTCTAAAAGATAACGAATATTTGTTTCGTCTTCAACAATCAGAATGTCTTCTTTTTCCACCCCTGGTTGAAGAGAAACTTTTGATGAAATATGATCCACTCTTTAGAATGCCTTCACAGTATTGTGCTTTGCAAAAAATAGAACTAATCACCAAGCAGGAAAGTTTCTATAAGTACAACTAGTTTTAAGTTGCTGATATACATATAGAGAGAACGTCAGACTTTCCTTGAGTACTTTACATCGAGATTTCTGGCAGCTTCTCCTTCATCCAGCCGAGAAACAGGGGTTGTGGAAGGAGCATTGTGAAGAAGTTCAGGGTTTTCCTCTACTTCATGAACAATAGCAATCATAGCATCAACAAAATCATCCAGTGTTTCTTTCGACTCAGTTTCTGTAGGTTCGATCATAAGTGCTTCATGAACGATCAGAGGGAAATATACTGTGGGTGCATGGAATCCGTAGTCTAATAATCGTTTCGCAATATCAAGAGTTTTTACCCCCTTTTCTTTTTGCCAATCTCCAGAAAGTACAAATTCATGCATAGCGTGTTGCTTATGAGGCAGGAGATAATAATTCTCTAATTTCCGCATAATGTAGTTTGCATTGAGAATAGCATTTTCACTAACTCGCCGCAGTCCTGGACCACCCAGCATTCTAATGTAAACATATGCCTTCACCATTACACCAAAGTTGCCGTAAAATCCCTGAACTTTTCCTATCGACTTAGGACGATCATAATCTAAAAAGAATTTCTCACCACTCCGCCCGATGACGGGAAGGGGTAGATAATCTTTAAGATGAGATTTAACCCCAACAGGACCAGAACCAGGGCCTCCTCCCCCATGGGGCGTTGAGAATGTCTTGTGAAGATTAAAATGCACAATATCAAAACCAATATCTCCAGGTCGAACAATTCCAAGAAGAGCATTGAGATTGGCTCCATCCATGTAAAAAAGCGCACCAACTTCATGAAGAAGATTGGCAATTTCTATTACTTGGGATTCAAAAAGTCCCAGAGTGTTTGGGTTTGTCAGCATGAGACCTGCTACGTCTTCATCCAGATGGTTTTTTAAATCGTCAAGGTCTACCAGTCCCTCAGGGGTAGATTTAAGTTGAACAGTTTCATATCCAGAAATTGTAGCGCTCGCAGGGTTGGTTCCGTGTGACGAGTCGGGAAGAATAATTTTTTTACGGGGATTTCCATGATCCTCGTGATAGGCCCGTATAATTTTTATACCTGTTAGTTCTCCATGTGCACCAGCAGCGGGCTGGAGAGTAATTCCATCAAGTCCTGCAATAGTGCAAAGATACTCTCCCAGTTCCCACATGAGTTGAAGAGCACCTTGAACTCCTGATTCTTCCTGAAATGGGTGAAGAGAACGAAATCCTTCAAGCCTTGAGAGATTCTCATTAATTTTGGGATTGTACTTCATTGTACATGAACCCAGTGGGTAAAATCCTTTGTCGATATGGTGGTTAAGGATAGAAAGACGGGTAAAATGGCGTACTACATCCAGTTCGCTCAATTCTGGTAAATTAGGAGATTTTCCCCTGAGATACTTTGGAGGGAATAAATCGCTCAATGGAATTTCAGGTACATCCATTGGCGGAAGGGAATAGCCTTTGCGGCCTTTTGAGCTAATTTCAAAAAGAAGTGGTTCTGACATTTTTGGCTCCACGATTTAGTTAATGAACATCCTTTTCTATAATAATCAATAAAAATGTGTATTGCAAGTAAGTTTAGTCATTATCTCCCCCAGCAAGTTTTTCAGGATAAGCCCTGTTTCCCATGGTAGAAAACCAGATAATTCTATTCAAAATATCATCCCTCCCGGAGTCAATTTCATCAAATTCCGGCAACAGGGACAATTTGGCATATTTTAGGGCTTCACCGCTAAGTCCTTTTAAAGGTGGATTCATTTCATCAAGAGCAATTTGATTGGGGAGAGCTGTGTAAGACGAAAAATCCGGTTCGGTTGTAAAACAATCAAACATCGGGCTCGCACTAGCATCAATTTGATTCATCGGCGGAATACCCAGTATCTGCTCAATTGTCCGCAGCATGGAGGTTTGGTTGTAGTTGGTATGAACCACCTTTTTCAATCTTGAATAGGGACTGATGACAAAACCTACTGTTCGGTAAGCTGAAACATGATCCCAACCGTCCTGTGAGTCATCTTCTGTGACAAAAATAACCGTGTTTTTCCAGAATCGGCTTTTTGAAACAGCCTCCACAATTTGCCCCAGAGCCAGATCATTATCCGCAATCATTGCCCGCGGTATTGGATAACCCGGGCGCATACCAGCTGTATGATCCGAAGGAAGAGCCATAACTATCAGTTGAGGAAACTGATCCCCGATCATTTTTTCATAGGACTTCAGTTCTTTGATGAATCCATTGGCTCGCAAAAGATCCGGAATTTTGTGATCGTAAGCCGGATATTCCTGAGAAAGAATCTTATTTACAAGAGCAATTGTGCTTTTGTTCACAAATTTAAAGGTTTTCTCCCCGGAGATAAAATCAGTGTAAATATCCTTCCAGCTTTTCCATTGTTTATGATCCCATTCAACGGAGCAAGCTTCGCCGTAAATCCGAACGCTCTTACCATTTTCCAAAGCATGATTCCAGATAAACCCGTATTTTGGATACACCATCGCATCGTATTGAATATGGTTATAACTGCGGAACCATGCCCGCACCTTTTTCTCGATGTAATCCGTCACAATACCGGAATCCGTCCACTGGTGCCCTTCAGAGGAACATTTTCCGGAAACGTAATAGTTGTCCAGCAGCGAAAATTCCCGTGCCAATTTATGATGATTGGGTGTAACCTTTTCTCCGAAGGAACAGAGTTTTTGCTCACCATTGCCTTCTTTCACATCACCCAAAACCTGATCGTAGGTACGATTTTCCTTAATAATGTAAATCACATGTTTGAAAACAGATGGTTCCCCGATTCTTTCTGGGACAGGAACCGGTTTGCGGCCTTTTCGCGGAAGCAACTTTGACAATTTCATTCGGAAAGTCAGGTTATTCTTTCTGACACGGGTGGTGTATTGTTGTAATGTCTTTAAATCCGGCACTGGAATTACAGAAACCGAAGCCATTTCGTGATGCGCATTGAAAAATCCCTGCGACGGAGTTTTTACCTTTACGCCATTTGTTTCAAAAAAAGTTGTTCGCGATCCGATAGCCTCAATATTCGCCACGTACAACATATTGCTGTTTATGGAAAGAGCAACAGCTCCGGGGTAGGCTTCTGTAGGAATAAAGCCCAGCACACGGCTTGCACCAAGCATGCCGATTTGGGAAGCCATTTCCCCAAGTTCCACAACTGCCAGAGCATTGTCCATTCCATTAGCAACAAAAAGGCGTTTGCCATCAGGAGAAACAGCCAGTCCATTCGGGGAATCACCCACCAAGTTTCTAGAATCTTTTACCAATCGAACAGAAATTGTTTCAGTAACCTTATCTGTTGTGGTAGATATTGCCGAGATGTTATCGCTGTTGGCATTAGCTACATAGACAAATTTTTCATCAGGACTTTTAACAATATCGTTTGGATGCAACCCTACAGCAATTTCTTTCAGAATTTCCCCGGATTCCGGATTGACCACAGTTACTGTACCATTAGACACTGCTCCTGTAACAGAATCTACGGCTGCCGGATCCCAGGGTATTCCGGCCACTTCCTCACCAGATTTTGGCTGCCTGCCTGCCCAATTTGTTACGTATAATTTTCCATTAGCCATGACAATTCCATACGGGGCCACTCCAACAGTTGTTGTCCAGACGGGCTGATTGGAACGCAAGTCAATTTTAACTACTTGATTATTTCCATTTAAAACAACAAACAGAAAATGATCGTTTAATGCCAATTCATTGGGAAGAGCCGTTAAAAAATGTCCATCTCTCTTTTTCTGACCTTTAAACCAAATTGTCTTGTTTGCCAAAAAAGTAGCTTGTGTGCCATTCCATTCCGTTTGGAAAACCGCCGATTTTTTTCGTTTATCGTCGGCGCTCCAGAAGACTCTTTTCCCATCCGGGGACCAGATGATTCCCGAATAGGTATTCATGAATTTATGGAACCGTTTTATTTTCTGAAAATTAATCTCAGTCACAATGCGATTAGATTTTGTGTCAATAAAGACGATACGGTACCGACCTTCTACAGCCAGGGTTTTGCCATCCGGCGATAACGCAACATCCAGAGCATGATTTTCCAACTCACGATTGCCGAAATAAATGGACTCTCCTGCTGGATCGATGATCTTATTGTACGGCATTAACACGAGGAACGTATTTCTGGCAAGGGTTTTAGAATCGTAATCAGTTGATTCGGATATTACCGTGGTTTTGGACCGAGCCTTATAAATTGCACAACCCATGCTTCCAAAAATAAAAATTAATCCAAGAATTGTGTACAGGGAGATTCGTTTCATTTTAGAACTCACTCAAAAAATATCACCTCACCCCTTCTACTACTTCCAGCGCCACCGTGTATTTTCCAAATGGGGCACTGACCTGAATGCCGCTGGTGATTTTTTTTACGCGCTCAACCATTTCTCTCGCGATTTCAATACCTGTTTTGAGTTGATCTTCTTTTGAATCAAATCGGCTCATTTTTTCTATAATTGGATCAGGAACAGTTACACCCGGAACTTCATTTTTCATAAACTCGGCATTGCGTAAACTTGTTAAAGGCCAGATACCAGCAATAAAGGGAATTCTAAAATCTTTTACTTTCTCCAGGAATTGTTCAAGAGCAACTGGATCAAACACAGGCTGGGTAATAGCAAATTCAGCCCCTGCATCAACTTTCCAGTAAAATCTCTGGATTTCCTTATCAAGATTAATACTATTAGGATCTACTCCTACGCCGATAAAAAAAGCAGTAGGATCACCAATGGGTTTATTCCCCAGATCTAACCCCCTATTTAAATTAGTTAGAAGATTTGTTAGACCAATTGAATCAATATCGAAGACTGCACTGGACTGTGGATAAGTTCCTATCATTGGAGGGTCACCTGTTATGGCCAGAATATTTTTAATCCCCAGAACAGAAGCACCCAGAAGGTCTGACTGCATTCCTATAAGACTTCTGTCCCGGCACGTATAATGAAGCACAGTCTCAATACCTACATGATTCTGGAGAAGAATTGCCAGTGCAAGACCGTTCATTCTGGCAGAAGCTCGGGGCCCATCAGGAATGTTAACAGCATCAATTCCTTTTTCTTTCAATTTTTTAGCGCCTGCAAGCTGTTTTGTTACGTCACGTCCACGCGGGGAAAGCATCTCCACAAGAGTAACAAATTTCCCCTGTACAATCTTTTCTGCCAGTTTTGACTTTTGTTTTGTGGGTACAGGTTCAGGAAGAGAAACCTCTACTTCTGGCTCTAGCTTAGTTTTCTTTTGGATAACTATTCGAGGTTGTTTCTGAACAAGTGCTTCTGCCATCTTGCGAATATGTTCCGGTGTAGTTCCGCAACACCCGCCAATTATTCTGGCACCAGTTTCAATAAACCTCTTGGCATAAACACAAAAGTACTCAGGAGTGCTCATGTAAAACGTACGTCCATCCACATACTGGGGTTTTCCGGCATTTGGTATGATTGAAATAGGTTTAGTTGTGATTTTAACCATTTGTTCGAGAAAATCCAGCATGTGTTTTGGCCCCACCGTACAGTTTAATCCAATAACGTCGGCTTCAGAACTGGATAATCTCTCTGTAATTTCTTTTAGTTCAATGCCGTAAGAAGTTTTCCCATCTTCCTGGACAGTCATTTGTGCAATAATGGGAAAATCGGAAATTGATCTGATGGCTTTTACTGCTTCTTCAATCTCGCGAATATCGTGAAACGTTTCAAGAATAAAAAGATCCACTCCCCCATCTAACAAAGCCTGAGCTTGTTCTCTAAAAACTTCATTTGCTTCTTCAAAAGAAGTTTCGCCCCACGGTTCTATCTTTACTCCGAGCGGTCCCATAGAACCAGCCACATACGCTCTAGATCCAGCGATTTCCTTAGCAATTCGGGCTCCCTTTCGATTAATTATCTTTACTTTACCGGCAAGATTGTGACGTGCCAGTTTGTAGCGATTTGCTCCAAAGGTGTTTGTTTCTATTGCTTCTGCACCGGCTTTTAGATATTCATCATGTATAGATCGAATCAACTCAGGATTTGAAAGGTTCAGCTCATCATAACATTTATCAATGAAAATACCTTTCTGATAAATAAACGTTCCCATTGCACCGTCAAAAAGAAGCACGTGATTTTTTATATAGGTTCCAAAAGATTCCATTATCCTCTCTTAATAGTTACTGGTTTATATAAATTTATAGCAAAATTTTGTATTATGCAATAAGTTTGTACAACCTGTCTTTATATTGGGTGCTTCACTCAATGTTTTCGCGCTGCAATTTCTCTAACAGCTTCAATTGCTTGATCGATGTGCTCCTCAGTATTAAACGGTCCCAGACTGAGCCGAACTGTGCCATAAATTTTATCTGTCCCCAGCTGTTCGTGTACTTTGGGTGCGCAGTGTAGTCCAGCTCTACAGGCAATGTTATATTCTTTATTTAATACTGCACCTATTTCTTCTGCTTTCCAGCCCTTAATGCTGAAACTTAAAACTGGATTATGGTTTTCAACAGTATCGGCACAGTAAGTAGTCACATTTTCTATTTCCTGAAGATTTTTTCTTAACTTGTCCCAGAGTTCCATTTCTTGTTTATGTATATTTTCAATCCCAATGCTGCGAATCCATTTCTGACTAGCGTTAAGACCTGCAACTCCAAGAATATTAAGTGTGCCACACTCCAAACGATGAGGAAATTCATCTAAATGATATGGATATGCCGAAGCTATACCTGTACCACCATAACGAGTTGGTCGAATGGGAACATTTTCCCCAACATACGCGCCACCAATACCGGTGGGACCCATAAGAGATTTATGACCTGTAAATGCTAAAAGATCGATGCACATCTCCTGCACATCGATCTTTTGTACACCTGCAGTCTGGCTGGTATCTACTGCAAACCAACAGCCGAGTTCACGACAGATTTTGCCAATTTCAGCTATGGGCTGAACTGTACCCAGAACATTCGAGCCGTGATTTACTATTACCATTTTAGTATTCTTTTTTATGGCTTTTTTAATATCGTCAGGATCTAAATAGCCATTTGAGTCAAAAGGAACATAAGTTACTTCGCATATGCCGTCCCTTTGTAAAACATTAAGAGGACGGAGAACAGAATTGTGCTCTAGTTTAGTAGAAACTATATGGTCGCCCTTTTCTACCATACCCTGGATAATCATGTTTAATGAATCACTGGCATTGTAACTAAAGGTTAGATGATTTGGATCTTTACCGTTGAAAAATTCAGTTAGCATTTTTCGTGTACTATACACTACCTCTTCAGCCTCAGCAGTTACATCAGAGGTTGAACGCCCAGGATTGATTCCATGTTTCCGGTAAAAATTGTCCATAAAATCATAAACTCCCTGGGGCTTTGGAAAAGTGGTAGACGCATTATCCAAGTAGATTAACTCTTTCATAACGTCTCCTTATCTACTACTATTTATTTGTAAGAATTACTCTAAATCCTACGTACTTCGCAGCCGGTGGGTAATACACACTTTTTGGATCTTTTGGTGTAACTGCAGATATTCCCATAGTTTTACCTTCACCATTTTCAGATATACACCATTCCGCAACATTCCCACCCAGATCGTAGACGTTGTTTTTCCCTATTGGTTTAAAACTGCCCACTGGTTTAAGCAGAGTTCCAGACTTTTCAAGCTCTTCAATTTTCGGCCGCAGCATTACTGCATCATCAGGAGTAATTGAATAACCAGCCCAGTAATCGAGACTGTTTTCATTGTCCATATTACTCTTTGCTCTTTTAATCAGCATTTCGGCTTCTTTTACAAACGGAAGCCTGTAATGTTTTCCTGTAAGCTTTGATAACCATTTGCAATATTTTTTTGCCTGTTCAAAAGTGATACCACTGGCAGGATAGTTTTCTGTCTCAGATGAATAATGATAGCTTGTATCAAAAAGAGAATATTGAGCTCTTGTTACTTCAAATCGACCGACCAACAAAGTGTCAAGTTTCACTGTTTCTGGTATTAAAATATTATTGATATTTTCACCGTAAAGCCCGTTTACCTTTTTTGCCTTTGCTATTCTCAAAGCCAGGTCTAAAGGTGAATTTTTCTTAAAAGCCTCATTGAGTACTGTATAAGTTTTAAACAGGTATTGGTCAAACCATTTCAGTTCTTCTTCCATTTTGCGGCGCTGATGTGTTAGCTTCCGCAAACCATGAGGTTCTCCAGGGAAAAGAATAAAACGAACAGGAACCTTTCCAATTTGCTGGAGTGCATGGTAGTGCTCCCATCCCTGTTCAGTTGGTACATTTGTGTCTTTTGTACCAAAGAAAATAATAGTGGGTGTGGTAACTTTTTCCATCTTGAAAAGCGGAGATTTTTTGATGTAATATTTAGGACGTTTCCAGGGAGGTCCACCAAAATAAGCATTATCAAAAGCAGCCCCAAAAGCGCAGTTGCCATAATCAGAAGTCCAGTTAACATCGCCAGCACCAGCCGCTACTACTTTGAACCGATCTGTTTCAATCACACACTGGATTGAAAGAATAGCGCCGTTACTCCATCCCATAATACCCAGTTTATCCGGGTCAACCATCCCTTTTTTTATAAGGTAATCAATTCCTTTTAGAATATCCGGAACTTCATATTCATAATAGTGGTTTCTGATTGATTCTATCCATTTTAGTCCGTAGTTTCCGCTGCCGTGATAGTTTACTTTTAGAACAAATGCTCCGCGACTGGTTAAAATGTTAGGATAAGATGACCAGCCTTCTCTGAAGGCATCTCTGTCGACACCCCCAGGTCCGCCGTGAATAGATACAATCAATGGATATCTTTTGCCCTGCTGGTAATTGTATGGATAATAGAGAATACCGTCTATTTGGTCACTGTGAGCACCTTTCCAGTTGATCACTTTTGTTTTTGCAATGTATTTCTTTGCAATCCAAGAATTTAATTTGATTATATTACGTTTGGAAACCAGCTTGTGATCCTGAATCTTGCCGCATTTGATTTGTGGAGGCAAACTTGCAGTAGTATAAGTAAAAATTGTAGTCTTGCCGTCTTTTCCTACAGTGTTTATGAAAATATTTTTACCATGTTTATCCTTAAGCCAGTATCGATTCCATCGTCCATTAACCTCATTATAAAATGCCAGTTTGTTCCATGGACCGTTTGCCAGTGATACGAGTAATCCCTCTTCTGTAGCCTGGTAACCGAAAAATCCAAGTTTCCATTTCCAGTCCAGCGGTACCCGTTCGTATTTTTTAGTTCTTAGGTCAAAATAATAGAGAACAGGAACGCCTACGTAATCATCGCCTGGTTTGCTGGAAATTCTTTGAGAACAGAAGAATCCTTTGCCGTCGAGTTTCCATACAAAATTGTATGGTTTCATGTTCTTCTCGGTAAAGATTTCCTCTCGGGTTTTATTTTTTAAATCATAAAGGAATTGTCGGGGCGGAATGCGGTAATCATAAGGATAATGAATGTTCTGGGCCTCATTTGTAACTATCCATCGTCCATCTGGAGCGATAGCAAATTCATTGATCTTTCCTGAGTTCATGCTCAACCGGATGATTTTATTAGATTTTACTTCAATTTGAAAAAGACGTACCGGAAGAAAATGTTTCTGATCACCAACAACAATAGCATCATCTTTTTTCTTTTTTAATTCTTGTTCATAGAAATATGGGTCTTCACGTGCAGTAAAAACAATATGTTTTTTATTCTGCCATTTGAAGGAGTTAATCCCGTTTTTCAAGGAAGTCAACTGCCACGGCTCACCTCCCTGTGGACTGATAAGCCAAATTTGATTCTTTTTATCTTTGCTTCTGTTAGAAGTAAAAGCGATCAATTTCCCGTCCGGAGACCACTGGAGATTGCTGTCGTTTGTTTCTCCTCTGGTAAGTTGAATTTCAGTACTGTCTACTAGAGAAGTAAGATAAATATCCCCTACCCGACGGTTTTCCTCTTTGTTGGGTCTGGTTTTTACCCATACTACCTTATTCCCATCAGGGCTGATGTTAAAGCTTCCTGCTGATTCCTGTTTTAGCACATCATCAACAGTCCATTTTTGGGGATTTTCATTGTTCTGTGCACCGAATAAACCAACCAGGCTGATAAACAGGAAAACAGCAGCAAAATTGATTAAACGGGGCGATTTCATGAGAGCCTCCTCTTATCTATTTAGCCATTAGTGCGAGTGGTTGCGTAAGATACTGCTGGTATGTGAAGTTTACTCCAC
>CAYYPT010000020.1:19208-24209 GCA_964473625.1 uncultured bacterium
GAGGTCACTAAGTATACGAAATCCCATTATATTCACACCATCCAATAGCTATTTTTCTCCTTGCACGCTCTCGATAAGCATACCAATTATCGGCAATGCCGAAACGATGAATGTTTTCTTTAAACCTTCCGAAAGCACCTTTTCCTTTTATAGAGTTGTACATCATCTCTCTTAATTTATCATCAGGCAGTGAGAAGCAAAAATTCTCCATAATTTGATATTCATTGATCTCAAATTGATCGGGCAGTTTAATATAATCGTCTGTTTCCATGATTTCTTTTGCAACTAAAACCATATCTTTTTGCCAATCCGAAAGAGAATCTAAATGCTCATCCTCCTCTGCATACATAAATTCTTCATCCATAATAGTGACGACTTTACCGGTTCTTTTATTCAAATAAGAACTGATCTCTTCCCCCTGCGCTTCCATACCTTCAAGAATGTCATCTAATTTAACAGTAACAGGCATTTGAAAACTCCTTTTCTTCATCCTTCAATCCAGACATTTTTTTCTCCCAGAATTGTCCTGAGATCATTTAACAGCTCAGGAACTGGATCTACAGAGTATTTTTTTGACTTGAGCAAAAGTTCCTCTCCATCGGAAGATTTAATGTTCATATAAATATTACACGATCCGGGAAATTTTTTAAGGATAATTTGAATTTTTTCTATTTCATCCTGAGCCAGTTTTTCTGGAGGAATGTTCAACGACACACGCTTTGTAAACCGCTTTCTGGCTTCTTCTAGTGGAATTACTTCTGATGCTAAAACAGAATTTTCTTCCCCTTCACTTCTCCTGTCTACTTTTCCGGTAACTACAACCATACTCTCTTCGTGAATCAAAGCACGAAATTTATCGTAAACGTCCGCAAAGGCAATGACTCGAGCAGAACCGGAAAAATCTTCCACTGTAAAGAAAGCCATTGGCTTGTCGTTACGATCAAATAGAGGCTTCACACTTGTAATAATTCCACAAATTTTAACTGTACTGCCATTATGGACATCTTTTAGTCTTGATGTCACAGGATTCGAGAAAGCGTTTACTTCTTCTTCATATTTTAGAAGTGGATGTCCCGAAACATAAAACCCTAAAAGTGCTTTTTCTCTCCTGAGAGTTTCTGCTTGGGACCATGGATCAATGTGAGGCAACTCCGGATAAAATTGGGTTTCTGGAATTTCTTCCCCAAAAATTGTCGTTTGCCCAAAACCTGTGCTTTGTTGAAAAGCTTGCGCTAAATTGATAGCTTTACCAAGGACAGCCATCTTTTGTGCTCGATTACCCTCAAGAGAATCCATCGCACCTGCCTGAATTAAACTTTCAATTACCTTTTTATTTACAAGTCTAAGATTGACATGAGCACAAAAATCATAAATTGTTTTAAAGCCTTTAATTTCTTTTCTTGCCTGAACAATCGATTCAATAGCTCCTCTTCCTACATTCTTTATCGCTCCCAGTCCAAAACGTATACCATTTCCCGCTACAACAAAATCTGCGTAACTCTCGTTTACATCGGGTGGAAAAACTTCTATCCCCATCCGTTTGCATTCATCAATGAGTATGACTATTCTGTCAGTATTCCCCATTTCACTTGTGAGGTTGGCAGCCATAAATTCAAGAGGATAATGAGCCTTGAGATAAGCTGTTTGATAAGCTACTATAGAATAAGAAGTAGCATGTGATTTATTAAAACCGTAACCAGCAAAACGATCCATAAGATCGAAAATACTGCTGGCTATTTCTTCTTGAATACCCTTTTTCCTTGCTCCTTTAACAAAAGCATTTCTTTTTTCCTGCATCAAATCTGGCCGCTTCTTTCCCATGGCTCTTCTTAAAAGGTCAGCCTCACCCATGCTGAAACCGCCTATTTCACTGGCAATTTGCATAACCTGTTCTTGATAAATGATAATGCCATGTGTTTCTTTTAAAATGGGTTCAAGTAAAGGATGTAAATACTGAACCGGAGTACGGCCATGCTTTCTATTAATAAAATCATCAATCATTTCCATTGGGCCAGGCCGATATAGAGCATTCATAGCTGTAAGATCTTCAATACTTTGTGGCTGAAGTTTTTTTAGATAATCTCTCATGCTGCTGCTTTCAAACTGAAAAATACCTACAGTTTCACCATTGGCAAAAATACGATAAGTGTCAGGATCGTCGTAAGGAATATTTCCAATATCAATTTCTACCCCTCGTTTTCTAAGCATTTGAACTGCATGGTTGATAACAGTAAGAGTACGCAGCCCGAGAAAATCCATTTTCAGTAAACCGATCTCTTCCAGAGACTTCATATCGTATTGGGTTGTAACATCTCCACTCTGGGATGATTTGAAAAGAGGAACGTACTCGGTTAATTCACCAGGGGTTATAACTACTCCAGCCGCATGAGTGGAAGCATGGCGCGCCAATCCCTCCAGAACCCGTGCATATTCCAAAAGTTTGCGATGAATTTCATCCTGTTCACATTTTTCTTTAAATTCCGGAATCTTATTAAGTGCCTGATCAAGACTCCACTGGAAAGGAATCATCTTTGCGATCTGGTCAACTTCACCATATGGAATTTTTAAAACTCTTCCAACGTCTCTAATAACACCACGTGCATTCATGCTGCCAAATGTAATAATCTGGGTCACATTCTTTTCACCATATTTTTTCTTTACATAATCA
Source organism: uncultured bacterium (assembly GCA_964473625.1). GTDB lineage: Bacteria > Zhuqueibacterota > QNDG01 > QNDG01 > DSAB01 > CAYYPT01. The sequence continues at coordinate 21,877 of CAYYPT010000020.1, forward strand.
ATTATTTCATCTCTTCGTTCATAACAGAAATCTATATCTATATCAGGCATGGAGACACGCTGAGGGTTGAGAAAACGCTCGAAAATCAATCCGTATCTAATAGGATCAACATCTGTAATTCCAAGTACATAAGAAACAAGACTTCCTGCTGCCGATCCTCTTCCAGGTCCCACCGGGATTCCTTGTTTTTTCGCATACTCAATAAAATCCATAACAATAAGAAAATATCCAGTATAACCCATCCTTTTGATGATAGAGAGCTCGTAAGATAATCTATCTTTAATATCTTTGGGAGGATCTGAATAGCGGCGCTTTAACCCCTCAAAAGCCTTTTTTTCAAGATATTCTTCCAGAGACGATACTCCTTCCTCTTCTGGCACTGTAAAACGGGGCAGGTGAAAAGATTTGAATTCCAGAACAAGGTTACATTTTTCGGTTATCTCTAAACTTGTTTTGAGGACCTGTGGTGTTTCCTTGAAAAGAATTTCCATTTCTTGAGGAGATTTAAAGTAGAGTTGATCAGTTGAAAATCTTAACCTGTTGGGATCATTCATGTCTTTGTTAGTTTGAATACAAAGAAGCACATCCTGAGCTTTAGCATGTTCTTGTTTTAAATAATGAGTGTCATTTGTTGCAACGACAGAAATATCAAGTTCTCGGGAAAGGTCCATTATTCCTTTCATGGCTGTTTCTTCTTCTTTGATACCATGATTCTGGACCTCGAGATAGAAATTCTCACCAAAAATATCCTTGTAAAAACTGGCGGCCTTTTTGGCTCCCTCGTAATTGCCCTGTATAATTTTACTGGGAATTTCTCCCTTTATACAACTGCTCAGAACAATGAGTCCTTCGGAATACTTTTGAAGTACTTCTTTATCTATCCTGGGTTTGTAATAAAATCCTTCCAGGTATCCTATGGAACTCAATTTCATTAGATTTTTGTAGCCCTCTATGTTACGAGCTAACAAAATTAGATGATGAGCACTTTCTTTCCCCCCTTTTGCTCCCTTTTTATCAAATCTGGAATTGGGCGCAACGTATGTTTCCATCCCTATAATTGGTTTTAATCCTGCTTCTATCACTTTGTCATAAAAGCGAATTGCCCCGAACATATTTCCATGATCTGTAATGGCAATAGCAGGCATTTTAAACTTCTTGGCCGCTTTTATAAGATCACTGATCCGGCATGCCCCATCCAGCAGGCTATAATGAGTATGATTGTGTAGATGAACAAATGACATAAGAATCCTACCCGATTAAACTTACTTTCCCGCAGAAACTCACACCCCTGCGGTGTTCGTTATAATGAATCAGCAAACTCTAAATGCAGAGGCAGAGCCTCTGCGAAAAAAAATGTCCACCATTTCTACTTTCTTCTCTTGAAAATAGCACCTAAGTCAAGCACGTTCAGCTCACCATCCTTGTTGATATCGACCCGATCAAGAGTGCGGTTGGCTACATGGAAGTCCCAAACAAGTTTCAAATATTTGCTCCAAACCAATTTCGGAATCTCTTCTTCATTTCTCACCAGATAATACCATTCAAAAACGTCTCGGTCTCCTTTAGAAGAATTGCATTTTGAACACGCTAAAACCAAATTGCTTGGAATATCAGGTCCTCCCCTGCTAACGGGAATAATATGATCAAAGGTCAAGTTTTTTGTAGATCCACAATATATACATGCTCTCTCTTTTTTCATTTGCAACATATCATCTCTTGAGATATCTGAGAACTTTATCTCACCTTTCTTCAATTTCATATACTTACTCATAATGAAGCCATAATTTTTCTCAAATCCTGCAGCCTTTGCAATAAGCTTAGCATACTCCCAATAGATCAGTTCCCTAATATTCTTTACTGCTCGCGGAGGTGGTGTTATTTTAACCTTAACTTGAATTACCTCTTTGTTTGGAGCCCTGATTTCAGCAGCTGCTTGACTTTTTATAGAAGTATCAAGGCTACTAGGTTTTTCTTCTGAATTTTTTTCTTTAAAGGACTCATTTCTCATTCTCCAATTATACTTTTTTATAATTATTATATCCTCTCTTTAAAAATTTCGTCACCCTACGAGCTTCGTTTTAGAGCTATGTTGACATCCCCCTGTTTTATCACAAGCCATAGAAAAATAACCGACTCAATCACCCTTTCGACTCCGAAAAAGAAAACTTTTATGATTACCAATTCTTGATGTCTAACTTACCATTGTAAGCGCGGTCCAAGTTTGGCCGAGCTACTGCAACATGTGTCCTCCCCTTAAAAACATGCACAGATGGCGTCTCCCCCTCCCATACCTTTTTTCCCATCATTGTTGCGGATACATTTCTAATGTAATA
>CAYYPT010000021.1:0-24090 GCA_964473625.1 uncultured bacterium
TCCAAGGCAATTAAATTTCTTCCTGATGAACCCAAAAGTGAAATCGAGATTGCTCCTTACATTTTTTCCTTAAAAACAATTCTGAAAAAGGTAAATGAGAAAAATCCGATTGTTATTATTTTGTCACAGCTTACAGAAGAGGAAAATTTATCATTAATTGATACAGTTCCCCAAAAGATAAATGTGATATTGGGAAATTGCTCCCGAGATTATCCCAATGGATGGTACAGAATTTACAAGAATACTATTCTTGCTAAAGCTGGAGTTGGAGGAAAAACTGTAGGGAAAGTGAAAATGGTTTTTGACAAAGATTGGAATCGTTCCGACTGTTCTGTGGATTTCATTTCAGTAGGAGATAATCTCAGAGAAAATCCTCAGATTATTCATTTATTGAATCAGTGGCGGGTTGAATGAAAAAGGTTTTGAGAAAAGTTTACCTTCTGTTTGCACATAAGAATTTTATTCGTATTAGTCTTGCCGGTATAGCAATTTTTATTTTTTGTTTTTCTTTCTTTTTATTTTTGCCTTATAATATACCCAATAATCTTGGTACTGTTGAGGTTACTATTGAGAGGGGGGCTACCCCAGAAGAAATTGCTGGACTTCTTAAGAAGAAAAGTGTTATAAGGGGAAAACAAAGTTTTTTATGGGGAGCAAAATTTTTAGGAGTTACTCGCAGACTTCAGGCTGGCACATACAGTTTTCACGGTAGAGTGACCAATTACAGTGTACTGAGAAAGTTATCTAAAGGTAGAGTTCTTACCGAAAAAATAACCTTTCCTGAAGGTATAAGAGCAACCCGGATTGCAAGCATTCTTCAAAAACACTTTGAAATAGATTCTACTCGTTTTATGGAACTGGTAACAGATCCATCGTTCTCCCATTCGCTTGGCATAAATGCCCCAACTTTAGAGGGATATCTCTATCCAGATACGTATCGTTTTGATCTTAATCCAACTCCTGAAATGATAATAAGAAGAATGGTTGCACGGTTTCACGAGATATTTACCGATTCTCTGAAAGAAAGAGCAAAACAGATCGGAATGTCTGTCCATCAGGTTGTTACATTGGCTTCTATTGTTGAGGGTGAAGCTGCCTTAGATTCTGAGCGAACCACTATCGCTGCTCTTTATTTGAATCGACTAAGGAAAAAGATGCTTCTTCAGGCCGATCCCACAATACAATACATTATTAAAGATGGTCCCAGAAGATTATTAAAAACCGATCTAAAAATAAATTCACCATACAACACTTACATTCATCCAGGATTACCGCCAGGACCTGTAAATAATCCAGGGCGTGCTTCTATTCTTGCTGTTCTTTACCCAGCACATGTTGATTATCTCTATATGGTAGCTAATGGAGATGGTTCTCACACCTTTTCTAGAACAATAAGCGAACATCTTAAGGCAAAACGCCGTTTCGACTTAATTCGCAAGGAAGTAAAACATTACAGATAATAATGAATTTTTTGAGGATACTTTTTGAAAAACACATCTCTATTCTTTCTTAATGAACTTAACCCTGCACAGAGAAAAGCTGTAGAAACTACTGAAGGACCTGTTTTGGTTTTAGCCGGTGCAGGAAGTGGGAAAACCCGTGTGCTTACTTTCCGGATTGCTTATTTGGTTAAAGAAAAGAAAGTCCCTCCGTGGGAAATTCTTGCTATGACTTTTACGAATAAAGCAGCCGGTGAAATGAGAGAACGTGTTGAGAGTCTCATTGGGGTGAACGCAGGATTATGGGTAGGAACATTTCATTCGATTTTCTCAAAAATTCTTCGATGGGAATCTGAACTTTTTAATTATAGTCCTGATTTTGTTATTTATGACACAGAAGATCAGGAGCGACTTGTTAAATCTATTATGAATGATATGGGAGTTTCTATACAGCAATATCCTCCTAAAATGATTCTCTCTTTTATTAGCCGGGCGAAGAATAATTTAATTAGCCCTGAAACCTACTCATCTTCCGCAAAAACAGTCATAGAAGATATTGTTTCTCGGGTATATCCTGAATATCAAAATAGACTCAGGTCAAATCATGCATTTGATTTTGATGATCTAATAACAATACCTATCCATCTTTTTGATAAATATCCTGATGTCTTAAAAAAATATCAATCACGTTTCCGATACGTACTTGTCGATGAATATCAGGATACAAACAGAGCACAGTACATGCTGATTCGTTATCTGGCAAAGGAACATCGCAATATCTGTGTTGTTGGAGACGACGATCAGTCTATTTATCGCTGGAGAGGGGCTGATATTCGTAATATTCTGGAATTTGAGAAAGATTTTCCTGGAGCACAAGTTTTTCGTCTGGAGCAGAACTATCGTTCTACTCAGAATATTCTTACGGCTGCAGCCTCTATTGTTGAAAAAAACAAAGGAAGAAAAGAGAAAAAACTCTGGTCAAACAAAGAACCTGGCGAAAAATTGGATCTGTTAGAAGCAGTGGATGAGCGTCATGAGGCAGAAATGGTTGTTGAAAAAATCAGGGAAAAAGTCTTTAAGAAAAAACATACCTTCCGAGACTTTGCAATTCTTTACAGAACCAATGCTCAATCGCGGGTTTTGGAAGATAGTCTTAGAGGCAGGAGAATACCGTACGTTATTGTGGGCAGTGTAAAATTTTACGAACGGAAAGAAATAAAAGATTTACTTGCATATCTTAAATTAATTACGAATCCAAAAGATGATCTTAGCCTGAAACGGATTATCAACTTCCCCCTTAGAGGGATAGGGGTAGCCACCTTCAGTAGAATCGAAAAATGGGCCAGAGAAAAGTCACTTAATCTTTTCGATGCAATAGAAAAAATTGAAGAAATTCCAGAGATCCCGGTCCGGAGCAGAAGAGCTATTGATCAGTTCTATAAGCTAATAAGCAAATACATTGATTTGAAGAATAAAATCTCTCTCAATGAATTAGTTCATACTTTGGTTGATGAGACAAAACTTTTGAATATTTACAAAGAAGACAATAGTATTGAAAGTAGGAGAAGAGCTGATAATATAAGAGAATTCCTCGCCGCAGTAAATGAATATGCATCCAGGAATAAGGAAGCGACTCTTTCAGGTTTTTTAGAAGAAGTTTCGCTAATAACAGATGTGGATACCTGGGACGATAAGAAGAACGCTGTTACTTTAATGACTCTTCACTCTGCTAAAGGGTTGGAGTTCCCGGTTGTTTTCATTACTGGATTAGAGGAGGGCCTTTTTCCTGGTTACAGAAGCTTGGAGAGTCCTGATGCTCTGGAAGAAGAACGTCGTTTATTTTATGTAGGACTAACCAGAGCCAGAGAGAAAGTTTATCTCTCGTGGAGTCATAGAAGGAGTTTTTTCAATGGAGAAAATTCTCGTTTTCCTTCACGTTTTCTTGAGGAATTGGATTCCAATGTGGTTAAAATAACCGTATTTTCTCCCAGAAAAGCAACCGGGCAATTTCGGGGAATAATTCAGCATACTCCAGAGGAGGATTCATTTTCGCCTCATCCATCGTATGAATCTTTTTCTCAAGAGGAACCTATTCTTGCACCGGGACTCTGGGTAATGCACCAGAAATATGGTAAAGGAAGAATTGTAAATGTTGAAGGCAGAGGAATCAAACAAAAGGTTACTGTAGAGTTCGAGGAGGGAACTCAGAAGAAATTTATAGCTCAATATGCTAAATTCACCATTTTGGGAGAAAATATTGATTGAACAACTATTATTTTTTAAAAAAATTATTTTTTCACTTGACATCTAAAAAAATATATATTATATTAGTCTCCAACTGGAACTAAATTATTCATAAAAAAATGAATTTCATGCCATCTACAATTTTATTAAATTTTTCTTTCGATTCTGTTGATTATCTGCTTACAGATCGGCATGGAATTCTGTGTCTTTTTGGAAACCTCCTTGTTTTAATTATCTTGTTGCTTTTATTGATTATTGTAGGAATTATCTCTGGGCTCATTATACGGTAGTTAGAAGTCCAGAGGTTATTCCTACACCCTCCAAATTTACTAAATAAATTCCCCCATAACACAAGAAGTAGGATTAACCTCTGGACTGGATTGTAGTATCTTTTTCCAAAATTGTAGAGGTATTTGTTATGAAAAGCGATCTAGTCAAAAAGGGGTTTGAACGGGCGCCACACCGAAGTCTGTTAAAAGCATGTGGTTTGAAAGATGAGGATTTCTCTAAACCGTTTATTGGAATTGTGAATTCTTACGTGGATATTATTCCCGGTCACGTTCACCTTCAAAAGTTCGGCAGTATCATCAAAGAAGAAATTAGAAGAGCAGGGGGCGTCCCTTTTGAATTTAATACCATTGGTATTTGCGATGGTATTGCAATGGGGCATGTGGGCATGAAATATTCTCTCCCCAGCAGGGAATTGATCGCGGATTCAGTAGAAACAATGGCAACCGCTCACCAATTGGATGGACTGGTTTGTATGCCCAACTGCGATAAAATTGTTCCCGGTATGATTATGGGAACATTGCGGGTAAATATACCGACAATCTTTGTAAGCGGGGGTCCAATGCTGACAGGGAAAACATCCACAGGGCAAACAGTCGATTTGATTTCTGTGTTTGAAGGCGTGGGTGCTTACAAAAGTGGAAAAATTAATGAAGAAGAATTGAAAGAATTGGAAGACAACGGTTGCCCAACTTATGGTTCATGTTCAGGCCTTTTTACTGCGAATTCAATGAACTGTTTAATGGAAGCTCTGGGAATAGCTCTTCCTGGCAATGGTACTCGTCCGGCTGTTTCTGAAGAAAGAATAGAACTTGTCCGTCGAGCTGCTCGCCAGATTCTAAAGCTTGTAGCAGAAGATATAAAGCCCAGAGATATTGTTACTGAACAGACAATAGATAATGCGTTTGCATTAGATATGGCAATGGGAGGTTCAACAAATACTCTTCTTCATACACTTGCAATTGCAAATGAAGCCGGTATAACATACTCTTTAGAAAAAGTTAATCAGATTGCAGAAAAGGTTCCTCATCTCTGTAAAATATCACCAGCTTCTCACTGGCATATTGAAGATCTGGATAAAGCAGGAGGTGTAAGTGCCATTCTTAAAGAGCTTACTAAAAAGGACAATATTCTAAAGCTGGATCAAATGACAGTTACATTAAGAACTCTGGGTGAAAATATTCAGGATGCTAAAATAAAAAATCAGGAAGTAATTCATTCCATTGAGAATCCATATAGTGAAAAAGGTAGCCTAGTTATTCTTTTTGGGAATTTGGCACCTTCTGGAGCGGTTGTAAAAACAGGGGCTGTTGATCCTGAAATGTTGACACACGAAGGCCCTGCAGTGATTTTCGATTCCGAAGAAGAAGCTTCGCAAGGTATTCTATCAGGAAAGATTAAACCGGGTGATGTTCTTGTTATCCGGTATGAAGGGCCTAAAGGCGGACCGGGCATGCAAGAAATGTTAGCTCCAACCGCTAACATTATGGGGATGGGGCTTGGAAAATCCGTAGCTTTAATTACTGATGGAAGGTTTTCTGGGGGTACCAGGGGAGCTTGTGTTGGGCATGTCTCTCCTGAAGCGGCAGCAGGTGGTCCTATTGCTTTATTGAAACAGGGGGATATTATTTCTATTGATATTCCAAATAAAAAACTGGAAGTCAAAATTTCAGAAGAAGAGTTAAATAGAAGAAAAACTCAATGGAAATTACCAGAACCAAAACTCCGGAGCAAATGGCTGGATAGATATGTGTCTCTGGTAACTTCTGCAAATACTGGTGCTGTTCTTTCGACTCTAGGAAAAGGAGGCGTAAAATGAGAGGGAGATTCTTTTCAGAAAAGTTAGATGTTAAAATTAAAGGGAACAATCCCATAAATACAATGAATAGTTCGCATGGAAAAGAGATGACAGGTGGAGAAATTTTAGTCCAGGCTCTGCTGGACGTGGGTGTAGATACGATTTTTGGCTATCCAGGTGGATCAGTAATAGATATTTATGATGTTTTTTACAAGACTCCACAATTGCGTCATATTCTTGTTCGGCATGAACAAGGGGCAACTCATGCTGCAGATGGGTACGCAAGAGTTACCGGCAAAGCAGGGGTAGTAATGGTAACTTCTGGCCCCGGTGCAACTAATACAGTCACTGGAATTGCCACTGCCTATATGGATTCTATTCCACTAGTAGTTTTTACTGGCCAGGTTCCTTCTACGATGATTGGAAATGATGCTTTTCAGGAGGCAGATATTATAGGTATTACCCGTCCCATAACTAAACACAGTTATCTGGCTAAAGATGCTACCCATCTTGGACAGATTATCCCTGAAGCATTTCATATAGCCACTACAGGGCGTCCTGGTCCAGTACTGATAGATCTGCCAAAAGATGTTATAAAACAAAAGGGATATTACAAAAAACCGGACGAGGTTTATATCCGTGGATACAACCCAGTATATCATGGGCATATTCGACAGATTATTAAAAGTGCAGAACTTATCAATGAATCAAAGCGACCTTTAATATATGCTGGGGGAGGAGTAATAAGTGGTAATGCTGCTGAGGAATTAAAGGAACTTGCACTTAAGGGGAATATTCCTGTTGTAACTACATTATTAGGACTTGGTGCATTCCCTGAGGACAATCCTCTTTCGCTCGGTATGGTAGGTATGCATGGTACATGGTATGCAAATATGGCGATTAGTGAATGCGATCTGCTAATCGCAGTTGGAGCACGTTTCGATGATCGTGTAACAGGAAAATTGGGGACTTTTTCTCCTAATTCCAAAAAAATTCATATCGACATTGATCCTTCCTGTATTGCAAAAAACGTCCAACTTGATGTGCCAATTGTCGGACACGCTAAAAACATTTTACCTAAATTGACCAAGCTGATCAAAAAACCCAATACAAAGGATTGGTTAATACAATTAAATCAGTGGAAAAAGGAACATCCGCTTCGATATAAATCTAAAAGTGATAAAATAGTTCCGCAATATGTAATCGAGCAGGTTTCTGCTGTTACCAATAGAGCAGCCATTGTAGTTACCGATGTGGGACAAAACCAAATGTGGGCGGCTCAATTTTATAAATTTTCCCGGCCGAGATCAATACTTTCCTCCGGAGGGCTAGGAACAATGGGGTATGGTTTTCCAGCAGCTATAGGCGCTGCTATTGGGTCGCCCGATCGAACTGTTGTTTGCATAACAGGAGATGGGGGATTCCAGATGAACATTCAGGAACTATCTACCGCTGTTCAGTATAAATTGCCTATTAAAGTAATAGTGCTGAACAATGGATACCTTGGAATGGTAAGGCAATGGCAGGAATTATTTTATGAAAAAAGATATTCACAAACATATATTGATGAGGGGAATCCTGACTTTCTAAAACTCGCTGAAGCTTTTGGAGCTATTGGAATGCGAGTATTTAAGCCTGAGGATGTACGTAGTACTTTGGAAGAAAGCATGAAAGTTAAAGATCGTCCAGTTGTTATGGAATTCATAGTGGATCCTTATGAAAAAGTATTTCCCATGGTGCCGGCAGGAGGATCCCTAACCGAAATGATCGAAGAATAAAGGAGGAAGTTCCTAATGAAACATATTATTTCCGTTTTGTTCGAGCATCGTTTTAATGCTCTCCCCAGAATAGTAGGATTATTCAGTGGGCGAGCATATAATATCGATAGTATTAGTTTTGGAGAAGGAGAAGAACCAGGGTTGACTCGTATGACAATAACTACTGATGGTGATGAACATATCATAGAGCAGATTAACAAACAACTTAATAAGCTTATAGATGTGATTAAAGTTGTCGATTTAACCTATGAACCTTTTGTAGAAAGAGAATTAGCACTTGTAAAAGTTACTTCCGGTGCTTCAACTCGTTCTGAAATTATGCAGGTTGCTAATATATTCAGGGCAAAGATAATTGACATAAGTCCTAAAACAGTAACAATAGAAGTAACAGGAAAACAGGATAAAGTAGACGCTGCTATTGGTATGCTGGAGCAATTTGGTATTCGCGAAATTGCTCGAACAGGAAGTGTAGCTTTAAAAAGAGAATTTCAGGGTAAAACATAATTTATAAAAAACTATAGGAGAAAATACTATGAAAGTCTATTATGATTCTGATGCAGATTTGAGTTTACTGTCCGGTAAAACTATAACAATTATTGGTTATGGAAGTCAAGGCCATGCACAGGCTCAAAACCTTCGTGATAGCGGTCTTAAAGTACTCGTCGCTGATGTGAAAGATTCACCCAATTGGAAATTGGCAGAATCGCATGGATTTAAGCCTATGTCGGCCAGTGAGGCAGCAGAAAAGGCTGATATTGTCCAGATGTTGGTACCCGACGAGTTACAAAAACAGGTTTACGAGGAATCGATTAGGCCGTATCTTAAACCTGGGAATGCTCTTGTTTTTTCACATGGCTTTAACATCCATTTTGGTCAAATAAAGCCAATAGATGGTATTGATGTCTACATGGTTGCACCAAAAGGGCCGGGTCATCTGGTAAGACGTGTGTATGAAAAAGGGGGAGGTGTACCGTGTTTAATTGCAGTTTATCAGGATTCATCCGGCAGAGCAAAAGATTACGCACTGGCGCATGCATCTGGTATTGGAGCAGGACGAGCTGGCATAATTGAAACTACATTCAAAGAAGAAACAGAAACAGATCTTTTTGGAGAACAAACAGTATTGTGCGGTGGAGTTACTGAACTGATTAAAGCAGGGTTTGAAACACTTACCGAAGCCGGGTACCAACCTGAAATCGCTTATTTTGAATGTATGCACGAATTAAAACTTATCGTTGATCTGTTTTATGAAGGTGGTATAGGTGGTATGTATTATTCTGTAAGTGATACAGCAGAATATGGCGGAATGACAAGAGGTAAAATTGTTATTAATGAAGCAACAAAAGAAAGAATGAAAAGCATATTAAAAGATATTCAGGATGGTTCTTTCGCCAGAGAATGGCTTCTTGAGAATCAAGCGGGAAGGCCTGTCATGAACGCTCTTCGTAAAGAACATAAAGAATTGAAAATTGAGCAGGTAGGCAAAGAACTGCGTAAAATGATGTCATGGATCAAAGGAAAGGGATGAGTAAGAAACCATGAAAACACGACAGCTAAAAATCTTCGATACTACTCTCCGTGACGGAAGTCAAGGAGAGAACATCTCGTTTTCTCTCGAAGATAAGCTCAGGATTGCTCAGCGCTTAGATGAATTCGGTGTTCACTACATCGAGGGAGGATGGCCTGGCTCAAATCCAAAGGATTTTGAGTTTTTCCAGCAGGCAAAACAGATTAAATTTAGACACGCTAAGATCGTTGCATTCGGGAGTACTCGCAGAGCAAAAAACAGTGCTGAAAATGACAATAATCTCAAAACTTTACTTGAAGCAAAGACCCCTGCAATTTCTCTTTTTGGTAAATCATGGCTGTTCCATGTAAAAAATGCTCTTGGGATTACTCCAGAGGAAAATTTAAAGCTCATAGCCGATTCTATTTTGTTTTTGAAATCCCATGGAAAAGAAATAATTTATGATGCTGAACATTATTTTGATGGATACAAAGATAATCCTGACTATGCTATAAATACAATTCTAGTTGCGGAAAGGGCAGGTGCAGATGTAATTGTTCTTTGCGATACTAACGGTGGAACTCTACCTACAGATTTAGCTCAAATTATCAGAGAAACCAGAAAGAAGATAAAAATTCCTCTCGGTATTCATGCTCACAATGATTCTGATATGGGAGTAGCAAATTCTATTATTGCTGTAGAAGAAGGATGCGAGCATGTTCAGGGGACCATAAATGGATACGGAGAACGATGTGGTAATGCCAATTTGTGTTCTGTTATCCCGAATCTTCAGCTAAAACTTGGATACAAATGTGTGCCTGATGAAAGTTTGCCTCAGCTAACTTCACTTTCTCATTTTGTCAGTGAGATAGCTAATGTTCGAATCCCTTCTAATATGCCGTTTGTGGGGAAAAGTGCCTTTGCCCATAAGGGAGGCATACACGTTAGTGCTGTAATGAAAGACAAACGAACCTATGAACATATTGATCCTGAAAAGATTGGTAATGTTAGGAGAGTTTTAGTTTCTGATCTTTCTGGAAGAAGTAATGTTATCTACAAAGCTGATGAACTCAACATCAATCTGGAAAAACAAAAAGAGAAAGTACCAGAGATTGTTAGTCGATTAAAAGATTTAGAAAATGCAGGCTACCAATTTGAAGCTGCTGAGGGTTCATTTGAGCTTCTGGTAAAAAAAATAACTAAAGAATGGGAAGATTTTTTCAAACTGGAAGGCTTTCGTGTTATCATTGAGAAAAATTCTCACGGCTCCCCAAGATCTGAGGCTACGGTGCGTTTACGAGTAAACGAAGTGGTCGAACATAGTGCCTCAGAAGGAAATGGCCCTGTTCATGCGTTGGATAAAGCTTTACGTAAGGCGTTGGTCAAATTCTTCCCTGAAATTCAGGAAATGCACCTTTCTGATTACAAAGTTCGTGTTCTTAATGCAAAGAACGGAACTGGTGCGAAGGTGAGAGTTCTCATCGAATCTTCCACTGACAAAGTAACATGGAGTACAGTAGGAGTTTCTGAAAATATTATTGAAGCAAGCTGGCAAGCATTGATGGACAGTGTTTCTTACTATCTTATGTTGAAGAAAAATGGGAGAGCGTAATTCATGGATAACCGAATTATTATTTTTGATACGACTCTACGAGATGGTGAGCAATCGCCTGGGTGTAGTATGACTGTGGAGCAGAAAATCCAAATGGCAGAGCAGCTGGAGCGACTGAATGTAGATGTTATTGAAGCTGGTTTTCCCATTGCTTCTGACGGGGATTTTGAAGCAGTAAAAAAGATTTCTCAGCAAATTAAGAAATGTACTATTGCAGCTTTAGCCAGAACAAAAAAAGAAGATATAGACCGAGCATGGAAAGCTTTAAAATATGCCAGAAAACCAAGGATTCATACATTTGTGGCAACTTCTGATATTCATTTAGAACACAAATTGCGTAAAACTAGAAAAGAAGTTCTTTCCATGGCAGTTGAGGCAGTAAAATATGCAAAAACACTTACCAATGATGTTGAATTCTCAGCAGAAGATGCTGTAAGAAGTGACATTGATTATCTTTGCGAGGTGATTGGAGCTGTAATTGAAGCTGGAGCTACAGTAGTAAATATTCCCGATACAGTTGGTTATAGTATACCAAATGAATTTGGCAAAATGATAGCCACTATTCGTAGGAAAGTTCCGGCTGTTGATAATATTATCTTAAGTGTTCACTGTCATAATGATCTTGGTCTGGCTGTTGCTAATTCTATTGCTGCTATTCAGAATGGAGCAAGACAAATAGAATGTACTGTCAATGGAATAGGTGAGCGGGCTGGAAATGCTTCTTTAGAGGAAATTGTTATGATACTCCGTACCAGAAAAGATTTCCTTAACTTTGAGATCGATGTAATTACAACAGAAATTTACAGAACCAGCAGGCTTCTTACAAACTTGACTGGAATGTACGTTCAACGAAATAAGGCAATTGTGGGAGAGAACGCCTTTGCCCATGAAGCAGGAATTCATCAAGATGGGGTTATTAAAAATTCTAAGACTTATGAAATTATGAGTCCACAATCGATAGGTATACCCGAAAGCGTACTCGTTCTCGGAAAACATTCCGGGAGACATGCGCTTGCCAAACGGTATGTCGAGCTTGGATATAAATTATCCAATGAGGAATTGAACGAAGCCTACAAAAGATTTACCGATCTTGCCGATAAGAAAAAATCAATTTACGATGCTGATCTGATTGCTATACTTCAAGATGAAATTCAAACAATTCCGGAAACATTTGTCCTTGAAAAATTACAGGTGATCAGCGGTTCTCATCTAACACCAACTGCCAGCGTGAAACTGCGAAGAGGAGAAAAGCTCATGGAGGATTCGTCTATTGGTGATGGTCCGGTGGATGCAGTATACAAAGCTATTGACCGTATTACAAAAATAAATGGTAAACTTATGAGTTATTCAATAAGAGGGGTTACCACTGGCAAAGATGCAATGGGGGAGGTTCTGGTTCAGATTGAATGCAACGGCTCTTCTTATGTTGGTAGATCAGCAAGTACAGATATTATTGAGGCAAGTGCAAAAGCATATCTCAATGCTATTAATAAGGCGGTTTACAAATGACAATTACAGAAAAAATTTTAGCGAAACATTCTGGTAAAGTAAAAGTTGAGCCTGGTGATAACATTTGGGTAGATGTTGACACACTGATGACCCATGATGTCTGCGGACCAGGTACTATTGGTATATTTAAAAAAGAATTTGGTGAAGAAGCCCGTGTATGGGATAACGAGAAAATAGCTATTATACCTGATCATTATATCTTTACCAGTGATATCCATGCAAAGCGTAATATAGAAATATTAAGAAAATTTGTGAAAGAGCAAGGGATTAAAAACTTCTTTGATGTTGAAACAGAAAGGTACAAAGGAGTTTGTCATGTTGCTCTGGCAGAAGAAGGATTTACCAGACCAGGAGAAATACTTTTTGGAACTGATTCACATACCTGCACGGCAGGAGCTTTTGGACTCTTTGCAACTGGTATTGGCAATACCGATGCAGCCTTTATAATGGGAACAGGAAAATTATGGGTAAAAGTTCCACCTACTATGAAGTTTATACTAGAAGGCAGTCTTCCTGACTATATAATGGCAAAAGATGTTATTCTGAAAATTATAGGAGATATTGGTGTTGATGGAGCTACATATCGCACTATGGAATTTGCTGGAGACGGAGTAGAGTTGCTTAACATTGAAGAAAGGATGACTCTTTGCAATATGGTTGTTGAAGCTGGAGCAAAGAATGGATTAATCGCCCCTGATGAGAAAACCATTGATTTTGTAACTGCTCGTACCAGCAGGCACTTTGAAATAATTGAAAATGATCCAGATACTAAATATTTTAGCACACATATTTATAAATCAAATGAGTTTGAGCCTGTTGTTGCTAAACCATATTCTCCAGGCAACATCGACTTGGCTCGGAATTTAAAAAATGTATTACTGGATCAATGTTATATTGGTTCGTGTACTGGGGGAAAAACCACAGATTTTATTGCTGCAGCAAAAATTCTAAAAGGGAAAAGCGTGAAAGTTAAAACTGTTGTTGTTCCTTCCACTACTGAGGTTGACAGAAAATTATTTACAGAAACATTAGATGGAGAGAGTTTAAAAGACATCTTTGTGAATGCGGGCGCTCTAATAGGTCCTCCTTCCTGTGCTGCCTGTCTTGGTGGTCCCAAAGATACTTTTGGACGACTCAATGGTAAGGAAGTCTGTATTTCTACAACTAACAGAAATTTTCCAGGAAGAATGGGGTCTTCCGAATCAAAGACGTTTCTTGCCTCTCCGTTAACAGTGGCAGCTTCAGCGCTGACTGGTAAAATTACAGATCCAAGAGAATTTCTTAGTTAAGAATAAGTTTGTGCACTGATGAAGGAACTTTAGCAAAGAGAGCAGCTAAAAACTCTTGCTTTTAGCTTAGTTCTGTTTTTCTAGGTACTTATGCCGTATGTGGAGTCTTTTTGTAGCTTATTAAAGAATGCAAATTTATACCAAGAAAACAAATTGGAGGGAAAGTGGAAAAAATAATAAGAGGAAATGCCTACGTTCTTGGTGATGACATCGACACAGATCAGATCATTCCTGCAAGACATCTTGTTTACAATCTGGACGATGAAAATGAAAGAAAATTATACGGTAAATATGCTTTTTCAGGACTTCCGAAAGAAATGATGGGTTTACCCTACGGCAATATTCCTTTTGTAAAGGAAGGCAGATACAAATCAGAATATTCCATTGTTATTGCCGGGAAAAACTTTGGCTGTGGATCGTCACGTGAGCATGCTCCAGTGGCGCTCAGCATAGCCGGAGTAAAAGCCGTAGTAGCCCTTTCTTATGCAAGAATTTTTTATAGAAATTCCGTGGATGGTGGTTTCTTAATACCATATGAAATTAGTGAGTTCCTTTCTCAGGAAATACGTACTAATGATCCTGTTGAGATTGATAAGGAACATAATCAGATAAAAAATCTTTCTACAGGGAAAAGCTATCCCCTTAAACCACTGGGAGAAGTAGGCGAAATTATCGAAGCAGGCGGAATTTTTGGATATGCACGAAGATATAATATGTTAAGGTAGTAAAGAATATGAAGAAAAAAATTGTGATTTTGCCAGGGGATGGCATAGGGCCAGAAGTTACCCGCGAAGCAGTTAAAATTATGGAAGGTGTGGGTAAAAAAGCAGGGATAAATTTTGAGATTACTGAATTCCCAATAGGGGGAATATGTATAGATAAATATAATATTCCACTCCAGGAAGAGACAATCGAAATTTGCAAAAAAGCAGATGCGGTATTTCTTGGAGCTGTTGGTGGACCTAAATGGGATAATCTTCCCAAAGAAAAGCGGCCAGAAACAGGCCTCCTTCAGATTAGAAAAGAATTGGGCCTTTTTACAAACCTGCGCCCTATAAAAATCTTTCCGCCACTGATACCGGCTTCTTCTCTAAAACCAGAAATAGCAGCGGATATTGATATTCTCGTCGTGCGGGAATTAACAGGTGGAATCTATTTTGGACAGCCAAAATTCATTAACTCAATCAATGGAGAAGATGTAGCAGTTGATACAATGGAGTATAAAACTTCAGAGATTGAAAGGATAGCCCATGTGGCATTTAAAGCTGCCAGAGAGAGAAAGAAAAAAGTTACATCTGTTGATAAAGCGAATGTTCTTGTAAGTTCTCAACTCTGGCGGAAAACAGTTGAGCGTATAGCAAAAGATTATGCTGACGTGAAACTGGAGCACATGCTGGTTGATAATTGCGCCATGCAACTGGTACGTAATCCAGAACAATTTGATGTACTTCTGACTACAAACATGTTTGGCGATATTTTAAGTGACGAAGCATCCATGTTGACTGGTTCTATTGGAATGCTTGCTTCTGCCAGTCTTGGGCATGGTGTTGGTCTTTACGAACCCGTACATGGGTCTGCACCTGATATTGCAGGTAAGAATTTAGCTAATCCTCTTGCTGCTATTGAGTCAATCGCATTAATGTATCGTTTTTCGTTCAAAATGGAACAGGAAGCAGAATATATAGAAAAGGCCATACAGAGTGTCCTGGATCAGGGTTACAGATCTGTGGATATTTACTCTGAAGGATGTAAAAAAGTTACGACATCGGAGATGGGGGATAGGGTACTTGAGGAAATAGTGAAATCGTCTATTTAACTAATGGGTAAAATATGTATTTTATGAATTAAACATTGGCAAGTTTATATTTCGTTTCTCATTCTGAGTTCTTCGTTAGGCTCAGGATAACTGCTGTCGAAGAATGTGTTCACACTCCAGATTTTTCCCTGAATTTGCTGAGGGATCTAAAACAACCCCCACTCTCGAATTTATCAGAATTTAGTTATGAAATATTTTACTGTACCAAAGAATTTTTATAAAAAAATATAGTGGTGTAGTTGTGCGGGTAATTACTTTCATCTACACTGTGTTTTACTAAACGTGCCTCACTTGACTTTTCTTCTATATTTGTGTATCTTTTGTTTAACCTAACTACTCTTTAGGATTGATAATACTTTAGAGGCATTTTGGATTTATTCGAGTTAACAAAAAAACTAGTTGCCATTCCTTCACCTTCAGGTGAAGAAAAAGAGGTTATCGATTTTCTATCAGCATACCTTAAATCTTTAGGTTTTTTTGTTGAACTTCAAGAAGTAAGCAAAGAAAGATTCAATATTTATGCCCGATATGGTGAACCAATTATTGTTTTTTCTACACACATGGACACAGTTCTTCCATTTTTGCCGTTGAATGAGGATAGTGGATTCATCTATGGCCGAGGGACATGCGACGCCAAAGGTATAATTGCTGCTCAGATAAAAGCTGCTGAAAAGTTAATCTCTTCTGGTATCGAGCAAATTGGTCTTCTTTTTGTTGTGGGTGAAGAAAGCGGAAGTGATGGTGCAAAAA
Source organism: uncultured bacterium (assembly GCA_964473625.1). Taxonomy (GTDB): domain Bacteria; phylum Zhuqueibacterota; class QNDG01; order QNDG01; family DSAB01; genus CAYYPT01. The sequence goes on from CAYYPT010000021.1 coordinate 16,031, forward strand.
AAGCAAATTTTATTCCCAATTCTTCCCAATTTCTTATTAATGGTGAACCTACTGACAATAAATTGGCTGTTGGCACAAAAGGGGCTCTTCGTGTAAAAATATCCACGACTGGTAAAGCAGCTCATTCTGCCTATCCTGAACGCGGCGAATCAGCAATTGTGAAATTACTTGATGTGCTGAACGAGCTACGCAATATTTCTTTCCCCACCGATAATTTACTTGGTGAGACATCACTAAACATTGGTACAATTTCAGGTGGAACACAGGCAAATGTTATTCCTGATCGTGCTGATGCTGAATTAATGATAAGAACCGTAAGTGAGGTTAGCATTATAAAAGATATTATAGAGGATAAACTGGGGGATAGAGCGGAAATTGATTATCTATTTGAATCTCAGCCAGTTTTTTTAGAAACTCTTGAAGGATTTGAAAGGAGCGTTGTTTCATTTGCAACAGACATTCCTCTTCTTACAAATTGGGGAAAACCATTCTTGCTTGGGCCCGGTTCAATTCTTGATGCTCATACGCCCGGAGAGAAAATTTCGAAGAAAGAACTTCTTAGAGCTGTTGATCTCTATTGTAAATTGGTGGAGAAATTGGTATGATTGTTATGAAATTTGGCGGTACCTCGATTGAAGATACCCCATCGATTAAACGTGTGACAGAAATAGTTCTAAGTCGAGTAAATTCAAAACCTCTGGTTGTTTTGTCTGCTATGGGAAAAACTACACGGAAACTACTCTCAATGGCAGAACTTTCTGCCAGAGGCATGGAAAAGGAATTTTTAGATGAATTAAATAATATCCGTAGCTTTCATTACGAACTGGCTAAAACTCTTCTTACCAATTTTAATAATTCTGAAGCTTACGCAAGGTTAGAAAAATATTTTGAAGAAATTGAACAACTTCTTAGGAGTCTCTGTACTTTACGTGAGTTAACACCAAAAGCTCAGGATCACATTCTCTCTTACGGTGAACTTTTATCAACGGCAATAGCTGCTGATTTCTTTAAACAATCTGGAATTAAGAGTGTACTTTTTGATTCCAGAAATCTGGTTATAACAGACGATACATTTACTCGTGCGCATCCTATTGAAGAACTTACATTTAAAGCTATTTCTGATTCCATTCTTCCGGCAATAGAATCTGGAAGAGTTCCTGTGGTCCAAGGGTTTATAGGTTCTACTCGCGATGGTGAAACTACAACTTTGGGATTTGAGGGTTCAGACTTTACCGCAGCTCTTTTTGGTGCAGCCCTCAATGCTTCAGACATTGAAATATGGAAAGATGTTTCTGGTATCATGACAGCGGATCCATCCATCTATAAAGATGCTCGCACTGTGAAGCTTCTTTCTTTTGAAGAAGCGTCAGAACTTACATTTTGGGGAGCAAAAGTTCTTCATCCATCCACAATTGAGCCTGCACAGAAGAGAGGAATTACTATTCATGTCTATAATTCTAAAAATAAGGAAAAATCCGGAACAGTTATTACAAACGAAACAGGTAGCAGTACAAATCTAATTAAGTCCATCACATACAAACGAAATGTTTCTATTCTCAGTTTATCTTTAAGTCCTTCGATTTCATCGCGGACATTTTTTGAGTCTCTATTTGAGATATTCGATCGCCAAAATCTAATGCCGTATCTTGCTGCAGCTATAGGACTTAATATATCTTTTGCTTTTCCTTCATCTGCTAATTATGATATTTTAACTAAAGAGCTTGCTTCTTTTGGTAAAGTATCTGTTACCAGAAACAAAGCCACTATTTCTCTTGTAGGAGAGAATCTTCGCACTGTTCAGAATTTTGTAGGGACTGTTTTTCAAGCCCTTGGTGAGATTAAAGTTGAAATGTTTTCCCACCTGAATTCACTTATTAATTTCACCTTTGTGATAGATGAAACTGAGCTTGTCCCTGCAATTGTAAAACTCCATGAATTTTTCTTTAGTGAACTGGATCCAGGAATCTTTCAATAACCTTTAACTAAAGAGAGAGTAGAGGAAAATGAAAATCGCATTAATTGGATACGGGAAAATGGGTCGTATGGTTGAAGCTGTTGCTTTACGACACGGCCTCGAAGTTAAAGAGCGTTTCATGGATGTAAAGCCTTTTTCTTCAGACAGTAAAACAAAAAATTTACTGGAAGATGTTTCTGTGCTTATTGATTTTTCAGTTCCAGAAGCAGTCCTTGGCAACATTAAGAGCGCGTGTGATATATCTAAAAACATAGTGGTAGGTACAACCGGGTGGTATGACCAGCTCGAAGATGTGAAAAAAATGGTTGAGAAAAGTAAAATTGGGATGGTCTATGCTTCTAATTTTTCTCTTGGTATCAATCTTTTTTACAGAATTGTTGAGCGGGCAGCAGAACTTTTCAGAAAATTTGAGGATTACGATCCTTTTATAGAAGAAGCACACCATAAGTTCAAAAAGGATTCTCCTTCAGGAACTGCTTTAGTATTGAAAAAAATTATTGAGAACCAATATGATAAAAAAAATATTCCTATCACAAGTGTCCGGGCTGGTTATATTCCGGGTAAACACAGAGTAAGTTTTGATTCAACGGTGGATATTGTTTCACTTGAGCACACCGCAAGAAACAGAGAAGGATTTGCTGAAGGCGCTATTTTAGCTGCTAAATGGATTAAAAGTCGTAAAGGTTTTTTTGAGTTTCAAGAAGTATTAAAAACATTTGAGTGAAAAAAGGAGTGTTTTGCAATGAAAAAGATTAAGGATCTTCAAGGCTGTGGTACTGCTTTAGTTACGCCATTTAAAGCCAATGGTAAGCTTGATGAAGAAGGATTGAGAAGATTGGTAGATTTTCAGATACGCGAAGGTATTGATTTCCTTGTACCGTGCGGGACCACGGGGGAAAATCCAACGCTTACTCTTGAGGAACACCTTCGAGTTGTGGAAATTGTTGTTGAACAGTCTCGGGGAAAAGTTCCGATTATTGCGGGTGCTGGAGGTTACAACACGGCAAAAGTTATTGAAATGGCAAGCAAGGTAGCAGATCTTGGGGTTGACGGATTACTTTCTGTAACGCCATATTATAATAAACCCACTCAGGAAGGACTTTATCAACATTACAAAACCATTGCTGAAGCTGTTAATTTGCCTATTGTTCTTTATAATGTTCCAGGAAGAACTTCCACGAATCTATTACCGGATACAGTTGTTCGGCTCAGTGAAATTGACAACATCATTGGTATTAAGGAGGCGTCGGGAAACATAGGCCAGATTGGCGAACTTGCAGTAAAAGTACCAAAAGATTTCAAAATTATTTCTGGAGATGACGCTAATACACTACCAATTATTAGTCTTGGGGGAGTAGGGTTGATTTCTGTGGTTTCAAATCAAGTTCCCAGAATGATGGTAGAACTGGTTCATCTTTGTTTGAAAGGAAATTTCAGGAAGGCGATGGAATTACAGCGGAAACTTTATAAACTCATGAAACTCAATTTTGTTGAAACAAACCCTATTCCGGTAAAAGCTGGTCTTGCAATGATGGGTTTAATAGAAGAAAAATACCGTCTCCCGCTTGTCCCAATGAAAAATGAGAATAGAGAGAAACTGCGTGTTGCCCTGGAGGAATTACTTCAGAGAAAACTCTAGAGCATCTTCAGCATGGATGGCAGATGTATTAAACAGAGGAAGTTCGGAATCTTTTTCATCTACAAGCAGGGGAATTTCAGTACAGCCAAGAATAACTCCCTCGGCTCCCTGTTGGCCGAGGCGATTAATAATTTCCATGTAAACTTTTTTTGATCTCTTTTTTATTTCTCCTGTTCCAAGTTCATTAAAGATAATCCTATTTACTGTCTGCTGGTCAGATTCATTAGGAACAAGAGTTTTTATATCAAATTTTGCAAGACCTTCTTTATAGAACTTTTCTCTCATTGTAAATACAGTGCCGAGAAGCCCGACATTTGTTATTGCTCGTTTTTTAATGGCTTTGGCAGTTGAATCAATTATACTCAGCAGAGGAATGGGTGATTTCTGTTCAATTTCATGAAAAACTTTGTGCATTGTGTTCGTGGCAATTATGGCAAAATCTGCTCCAGCATTTTTTAATGAAACTACGGCTCTGGTAAGCCCCTCAGCAATAGCATTCCAGTTTCCAATATTCATCCAGTCTACATACTGCTGGAAGGAAACGCTGTAAATAATAATTTCTGGAAAACCGTAGTTTCCAAACTTTTTATAATAAGTACGGGTGATATATTCATAGTAAAAGCTGGTAGATTCCGGGGTCATTCCTCCCACGATACCGATGGTTTTTGACATGTCATACCTCTCTTAACCTAAATTATTCCTAAATCAAGGATATTTCTACTTGACATTCAGGGGAAGTTTTACTAAAATAAATTATGTAGATAATGCGCCCGTAGCCCAATTGGATAGAGCGCTGGCCTCCGGAGCCAGAGGTTTTGGGTTCGAGTCCCAACGGGCGTACTAAACTTGAAGAATCCCATTTTCAACAACAGTTTTAGTATCAATAACCAGAGTAGAATTGAGAAGTACTCCGTCCAGATGACATCCAGCCGATACCTTCCCACCAAAAGAAACATTATTCCCAAAAGCAACATGAACTGTTCCGAGGACTTTTGTGTCTTCTCGAATACAGCCTGTTAACTTTGCTTCTGGGTTGGTCCCCACTCCAATTTCTGCGATGTTTTTGCCGCATTTGCCAAAACGACGGAGAAGTGCTCGAACCTTTACTGTTTCGTCTCCACCAATAATGCGTACCACCCGACCCTTTTTTACAGTCATTCGTATTGGCGTATCGATCTTCCCAATTTCAGGAAAAGATCCATCTATAACCAAAATACCCTCTGCCGTTCCATGTACAGGAGTAATACATGCCTCTCCAGCTGGAAGATTAGTAAATTGACCTGGTTCATGAACTGTGCCAGTGTCAGCATAACCGCGCATTCTAAGAAGAGAAAAAGTGAGATCCGTACCTGCAGGTGTTGTCAGGTGAGCTGAGCGTCCAATCGTTAAAATGTCGGCTATCTTGCGACTTTTTGCAGCGAGATATTTGTAATCCACTGTGAAAGTTCTCAAAATAGTTTCCTCTGTAATACCAGAAAGAGTAATGATACGAGTTCCGCGTTGAGATGTACGGTTTCGAGTAGTATTAGAAAGAAAGCGGCTTGTTAATATTATGAGAACATCTGCTTTTGTTATAAAAGAACTTACGTGTCGGGGCAAATCGCAACAGTAGGCGGTAATTTCAGGAATAATAAGAAGAAAATGATTACGAGAAAAGAGTTTTGTTTCTTCGTAAAAATTATTAGCAAGTTCACTGAAGTGGGTATCCGCAAGTATTATAACTGTTTCTCCATGACGAATTTTCAGACGATCTTTTAGGACGGAACGGATTACGTGCTTTAGCCTGTCCACAGAAAAATCCTTTAGTTTAATGATTTAAGATAGTTGGTTGTTTCAGAAAGTAGAAAAACTAAAGCACCCTTCTAAATCTTTTTATTTATAATAGAAGGGTGCTTCGGTAATTTTACCTTTTAGATATGCCTTTGTACACGATGAATTTCTGGGAGGCTAAAACCTTGACAAAGGCTCCTAAACGTTCGTAAACAGGTTCAACTTTTTCACCAAACTTTTGTCTGAGATTTTCGGCAATTTGTTCCACTCGATATTCTCCATTGCAGTTTTCCCAGACATAACTTCCGAATTTGTCTAATTGTACTTTATAATAGGGGCTTTTCCCAAAAAAGACAACAACCCGTTGAAAAAACCGACTCTTAACCTTGGGCTCTTTTAGGAAAATTGTCCCATCACTATTTTGTTCCCATTCAACTGTTCTAACAGGAATAAGATCCAATAGATTTGGTTCTTTATGCTCTATTTTTCCCATTTCTCAAAGGGATAGAAATTAGTACATAAGTCAAGATAGCGAAAACAACAAGAGCAAGCCATGGATTTCCACCAGGAATAATTTTGGGAAGAATGGCTTTGCCACCACCTCCTACTACAGTGCCAGCAATTATAATACCCATCAGAGCTTCGCCAGCTATCAAACCAGATGCAAGAAGAATACCTGTATTTTCTACCTTTTCTTTATCGTGTTTGCCTTTTTTGAGAACTGTATCCACAATCCATTTAATAACTCCACCACAGAAAATAGCAAATGTTGTGTGGAATGGGAGGTACATTCCAACAGCAATTAACATTGGTGAAGGAGCACCAATTAGAATTAGAGCAATGGAGAACAGTCCACCCATGATAACTAAAGGCCAGGCCATTCCTCCTGTAATAATGCCTTGACTGAGCATTGCCATTAGACCAGCCTGAGGTGCCGGTAGAAGTTCACCGCCGATACCTCCCATTGATGCGTAGCCAGTGTTAAGAAGTTGAAGCACGAGTGCCATTACAAGAGCTGCAGAGACAACACCTATCATTACACCCATTTCCATGAACTTAGGTGTTCCTCCTAAAATGTGCCCAACTTTTAAATCCTGCATGATGTCACCGGCGACTCCACTGGAGCAGCAGACAACAGCAGCAACACCTAGAACCGCGGCTATACCGAATGGGCCTTTTACGCCGACTAAGACCATAAGAAGTGCCGCAACAATAAGAGTTGAAAGAGTAAGACCAGAGATAGGATTGTTACTTGATCCAATGGTTCCTACTAAGAAACCCGCAACAGCAGCGAATAAAAACCCCGCAATTGTCATCACAAGTGCAGATACTATAGCACCCACAATACTGTGACTAAAATGGTAGTATAGAATTGTGATTGGAATAACTAATGCTAATATAGCAATTAGTGTTACAGAATAGGGGATGTCTCTTTCGAGACGGTTAACATCAGTTGAAGATTTCTCCTTACCAATCTTTTTCAAATCTGCGAAGCCACGGGCAAGACCAGTCGTTAAAGATTTGCGCATCTTAAAGAGAGTATGCAAAGCTCCTATAAGCATTGCACCAACAGCAAACGGCCGAACCTGAGAATTCCATACAGCACTGGTAATGTCAGCCCAGCTTGCTCCACTGTTAGCCAGAGCAGCAAATCCACCATTAATAAAGATAAAAAGCGGAACAAACATCATCTGACCAAAAACACCGCCAGAAAAAACAATTGATGCAAGTTTAGGCCCAATGATGTATCCCACCCCAAACATGGCGGGAGAAGCAGCCGGTGTTTCTACAAAAACACCTCCCATAGGGTTAGAAGTGGTACCAACTTTTTGCATACCAGTTGTTAATAACTGGAAGTTTTTAACCACGGGTAGAGTCCAGAATTTTCTAACAAAACCCTGTACAAGTTGAAGACCAAAGTTATTCCTAAAAAGTTCAAGTAACCCAGCAATTCCCATAGCCCCAAAAACATATTTTGCACCGGTAGCATGACCCTGTCCTGCTTTTACGATTTCGGCACAGGCAACGCTTTCAGGAAAAGGTAATGTTTTGTCTTCAACAAGAACACGCCGCAGGAAAGTCACAAATAGAACGCCCAGTACGCCTCCAACGAGCATCAACATTGTACTTTCCCAGTAGTGGATATTATCCCATATAGGCTTTCCTGTCAATGGATTTTTTGCTATAAGGAAAGCAGGGATTGTGAAAATTGCACCTGCGACCAGAGCTTCTCCCACAGCAGCTGTGGTTCGGCACGTGTTTTCTTCCAGAACAGTACCCTTAAAAGGTCGCAGTACTGCCATGGCCATGACTGCAGCAGGAAATGTAGCGGCAACTGTCATCCCTGCTACCAATCCCAGATACGCATTTGCTGCTCCTAATATTATCGCAAGAATAGCTCCCACGAAAACAGCCTTGAAAGTAAATTCTCTCATTGTAGTTTCCGCAGGAACGTAAGGTTTAAAGACTGGAGCACTTAGATTAGTTTTTCCCTCATCCATATGCGGTCTCCTTAAAATTGGTTTGATATTAGAAACGGTTATCTTGGAAAAGATAGAAGTTCTTAAACATAAATTGAAAATAGATAAAAGTCAAGAGAAATTTAAAAGATTTTGAATTGCGCATTGACTCGCATTGACTCAAAAATAAAGTAACTTTAGAGGGATTGAACTTTTT
>CAYYPT010000022.1:0-8395 GCA_964473625.1 uncultured bacterium
AAAAAGAATTTATCTGCACCCGATATAGCGAACTCAGAGAGATTAAAATTTGTAGTCGGGGCGGTGAGATTTGAACTCACGACCTCCTGCTCCCAAAGCAGGCGCGCTGACCGAGCTGCGCTACGCCCCGAATTTTTGTACTTGTATTTTAAATTATCCCATGAACTTTTGCCAATGTCTCACTAGAAATTAACTTTTATATTCACTCATCTTCTCTCAATAAATCTGCCATTTTCCGGAAAGCTTTCCCCCGATGGCTAATTTCGTTTTTTTCTCTTCTGGTCATTTCTGCAAAAGTTTTGTTTTTTTCTGGAACAAAAAAGAGAGGATCATATCCAAAACCGTTTTCACCCCTGTATTCAGAAAGTATTATACCCTCACATACTCCTTCTACCCACTTTTCTTCTTTATCGTCTACCAAGGCTACCACACATTTAAATCTTGCCCTTCGTCTTTCCATTGGAACATCTTTCATTAGAGAAAGTAATTTCTCATTATTGTCCCGGTAAGTTGCTTTTTCGCCTGCAAATCGACTTGATAAAACACCTGGTGCACCGCTAAGACAATCTACCTCCAACCCACTATCATCTGCAAGGGATGGGATACCAGTAGCTTTAAACGCAGCACGGGCTTTTTTTAAGGCATTATCAGAAAAAGTCTTACCATTTTCAATTACTTCGGCTGTTTCCGGAAAATCCTCAAGAGAGAGCAATTTCCATTTGTTCTCTCCAAGGATTTCTTTAATCTCTTTAAACTTATCTCTATTCCTTGTTGCCAGAAGAAGATAATTACCCAAAAATTTCTTTCTCATTGCATTTGCAAACACCAATAAATTTTTGATTAAAATGCCAGGCCTCTGTTTTGTCCGAATATTCTGAAGTAATTAATTTGACTGTGGTAATCACCTCTCCACATTTTGGACAATGTTTCCTCAAATCCTGGCTGGACTTGGCAACTTTATCAGCAAAAGTTTTAACCTTAGCCACTATAACTCTCCTATCTTTTTCAAAAAATCAATCAATTTGAAACTGCGCAGCCTGTGATGAAGCTCCTCCTCTCTGTAATTGTTTAAGTTGCTCCACTAAACGAATACGTTCAAGAGTAGAATCTAAATAAATTACCAAATCCATAAGAATTTCTTTTCCCTTTTCTCCATACTTTGCAATAGATTTACTCTCTAAACTTATAGCCCCCCAGGCCCCTTCCTCTTCATTTCCCAGTGGAACACACAGGAACGAACGCATTCCATGTTTTGGATTTTCATCTCGAAAATATCTGGGCCTTACATAATCCCCTTCTTCCATATCAGGAATGAATAAAGGAGTATTTCTCTTTATAACCCAGCCATTAAGTCCTTCATCTAAAGGGAACCTTACTCCTTGATTAAGATCGTCAATTTGGCCATAAACATAGCGAATAGTACCTTCATTACCCTCCCGTACACAAAACGTAAAACGATCAAACGGAAAAAGCTTCTTAATATACTCCACAAAACTTATAACAGCGCTCTCTTCATCTTTAACATTTTGTAATGTCTTCTCCAGTTCAAGATGCACATTATACACTGCTTGATCCATCTCCCACCGCAATCCCCTGTGACATACTGCCATTACCTGAGTAAGCAACCTGCCGCATCTGTCTAAAAAATCTCTATCCTCATTCCCAAAATTTTCTGTTGCTTCACTCCCTACAGCAAGAACACCCACTACCTCATCAGCTAAAATCAAAGGAACTCCTAGAAATGAACGTATTTCCAGTTCTTCCATTCCTTCTAAAGTTGTACCAACAGGAAGATTTCCTTCTAAGAGTGATATTCTCTGCTTGGCAACATTATTTACCAGACTCCCCTCACCTATCAATACAGGTCTCTCTACTCGCCCAAATTCACTTTCACCTGCTCTAAATTCCAATCCTTGCTGCCCTTTTTGTAAATAAAGTCCTACACCAGATGCTACCACAGCATTACGAACAACAGTAAGGAATTCTTGATAATATGAGTGGAAAAGCTCTCCAAACCCCACAGGTGTCTCATCATGAGGAGTCTTATCAAGCATTTCCAGGGCAGGCGGGTTGTCTTCTTTTTCATTAACCTTTTCTGGTAAATCCTCCGCACTGGAAACAAAAGTATAAAAAAAGACAAAGAGCACAATTAAAAAAAGTCCACCTTTCCCGACATATCCCCACCATGCTCCCCCTGAAACAGGGGAAAAAAATCCCACAGCTACTATAACGGCAAACAATAAAAAAACCCAAAATGACTGCCTTTTCTCGGGAGGAATTTTCAATGATCCTCCAATTTTTCATCCCAGAATAGTTGCTTATAATTTAATAAAAATAGCGGGAAAGTCAATAAAAAAAAGCCCCGTCTTTCCACTCTCGGGGCAAAATAATATTTTTACAAAATAAAAATTCTTCAATAATAAAAAGAGGCACTCTCTGTTTAATTTACCAGTGTGTGGACACGTGAACGAGGATCTTTAACAGGCTGATAATGCTTTTTTTGATCTTCTTTTTCCAGAAACTCCAACCGTTTCCTCAAAATATGCATTTCACGCAGTAGGTTTGCTTTGGGACCTGAGGCTAAGACAGCCATTCCCAGCATTCCAAAGACGCCCCCTACCAGAAAAGCAAGAACAACATAAACTACCATAGAACCCTTTACCCCATTTTAGTATGAAAATTTTATTTCTTAATTAAATATATTTTCTAACTATAGCGCTGCAAAAATCAGACCTAAGATTCTAAGCGTAATTTTATGTAAATTTTCCCATAGAGTGAGTATTTTTTTCCTCATAGGGAAATACAGAAAAGCATATTTTTCCTATCATGCGTTTGTGGACAAAATAAAACTTTTTTCTGATTCTATCGTCTTAAAAATAGAGGTTTATCTTTTACCACAAGGAAACATATTGAATGACTGATAAAAAATTAATTGAACTATTTCTCAAAGGGGATATCACAGCTTTTAATAGACTGGTATGGTGCTGGGAAAAACCTCTCTTCAATTTTGTATATAGAATAGTTGGAAACAAAGAGACTACAAAAGATATTTGTCAGATGACCTTCATACGAATGTTTAAACAATTGAAGAAACTTCGTGATCCAGAAAAATTTTCTTCCTGGATCTATCGCATTGCACTTAATCTCTGCCGAGATGAATTTAAGAAGAAAAGAAATAATCACATAGTTTATCTTGACGAACTTCTCTCTGATGAAGAATCTATAAATTCAATAGGACAACTTCCAGATAAAAACTCAAAAACACCTGAAGAAACTTATCACCAAAAACAGATCAGTGAACTTCTAAAACGAGCAATTCTGCTACTTCCCGAAGAGCAGAAAGTAGTTCTGATTATGAAACAATATCAGGGATTAAAATTTACAGAAATTGCTGAGATATTAAAAGAACCTCTAAGTACAATAAAATCTCGTTTATATTATGGGCTTCGATCTCTTAGAAAGATTTTAGAAGAATCGAAACTCAATGAGGAGGCATTATCCAATGAATTGTAAAGATATAAAAGAAAACTTAGTCTCCATGCTATACGGAGAATTGGAACCAGATAAGGCCAAACAGATTCAATCTCATCTAAAAACATGTTCATCTTGTCGCCAGACATACAAAGAGCTAAAAGAAACTGTCAAACTCCTTGAAAGATGGAAAGACGAAAATCCGGAAGTAAATTTCCTTTTTGTAACTGAACCTGCATCGATATGGAAAAAATGGGGAGAAAAAATACGCCAATTCGGCTGGAAAACCTGCCTGGCCCTGGGAATCCCGATGGCTGCTGTAGCTATTCTTCTTTTCCTTGCCATTTTAAATTTTAGAATTCACTACAACAATGGAGAATGGAACTTATCTTTCAGTTTAATACCCAGAAAAGAAGAAATAGATCAGAAAAATGAATTTACAAAAGCGCTTACAGAATTGCAGAAAGAAGCTCTATTCCTCACCTCCAGAATGATTAAAGAAAGCGAATATCGTCAGAAACAAACATTTGCTCTCACTTTGAGTCAATTTGCTCAAAATTTAGAAAAACAAAGGCAGAGAGACTTAGCTCTTATTGAACACACTCTTCAAGGACTTAATCTCTCTACAGAAGGAAAATTTGCACAGACAAACAAAGTTCTAGCCGACCTGATTTATTTGACTAGTTACACAATGGAAAAACCTAATCAGTAATTTAAGGAGAAAAACTATGTTTAGTACAAAATTTACAAAGATATACTTTACCAGTATAATATCGATTCTCCTTGGCTTTTTTACATCAGGTTTATCTCAGCAGGAGATAAATTATCAAAAGCTCAATAGAGACATAAACATTATGGAGGGTATATTAAATAAATTGTTGAATGATAATTATACTCACAGTAATATAGACACTAAAGGTCTCTATGTTTCAAATTTTGGACTAGTTTTTCATACAAACCCGGTGGGGTATAGACTTGGAGGCCCTTTTCTTTATTCATATAAACAATCCCAGAAATTGCTTAAGGAAATGAAAAGAAATCTCCTGGAGCTTGAAAAAACTACCCCTAAAACACCCAGTACAACAGAAACTTATAAAAAAATAATAAAATCTTTGGAAAAAGAGTATTCCAAAAATAATAACGAACAAATACAAAAAGCTTTGAAAGGCAATATTCTCCTTTTTTTCCAGAATTACGCCTCTGCGATAGGCCAGCTTAAACCACAGGATAAAATTGTCGTGCTTGTAAATTTGCGAAATTCCAAACTCGCTGATTCTGGGGAAACATTTTTATCTGGATGGATTATGAAGAAAGATATAGACGAATTACGCCAGCATAGAATAAATACTCTTGATTTCAAAAAACGTGTTCACTTCCAGGTTTCTGATGGGCAAACTGATATTATCCGAGATGTTTCTGTTATGACAGAGATATTTGATCGAGGGATAGAAACTTCGCTACTTTTTGACGACTATTCCAGCAGTGGTATTTATTTGAAAGGTCTGGGAGCTCTCTTCTTTATCGATGCAACAAGAACAATCTGGTCAAATCTCAAAAACAACCCTTTTACAGTAGGATCTACAAAAAAAAGCGGGATACCTTCTATTACTGTTACAAAAAAAACAAATAAAAAGAAAAAAGAAACCAATAAGGAATATTTACAAAAACTTCAGGAGAATCTTTTTGAACTTTTATCCTCTTATGGACATACCTTGAGACTAAAACCCAACGAATGGATTGTAATAAATGTGGATATAGAAAACAATTCTTTCTTTAGTGGCGGAGAAGAAATACCATCTCATTTCACCATTCAAGTAAGTAAAAAGGATGTGGATGATTACGACAGGGGAATACTATCTTTAAAGGAACTGCGTAGGAGAATAATCTTACGTACATTCTAAGTTAACCACAAGAAATGAACTTTAGAATGAAAAAATACCAGTCTTCAGAGTGTGGGCTGTATAAAAAGTCTCAAAAGCTTGTTATAGCGAGCGTGGTTTGCTAAGCAATCTCATTAATTTGTGCTTAATGCTGGGATTACATGGTGGCAGAACCTACACTGAATCCCTTGCCTTGCTCAGAGCAGCTCCCTTCAACCAAGCCTGCCCTGAGCCTATTGAAAAACTCAAGCAACTACTTTTCTTAAGAAACACACCTCAAAATAGACTTTTGATACAGCCCCTACTTCTTGTACTATTCTTTAACCGTTCTTCTTCACAAACTCAACCATAAACTCTGTTAAAGCTTTAATCCCTTCTATGGGCATTGCATTGTACATCGATACTCGTATTCCACCTACTGATCTGTGCCCTTTAAGTCCGCCGAATCCTGCAGATAGTGCCTCTGAAATGAATTTTGCTTCAAGTTCTTCTGTAGGAAGTCTTAAAGTAGCATTCATTAAAGAACGACTTTCAGGTTCCACTGTTCCTCTATAAAACTCTTTGTAAGCATCAATAGTATCATAGAGTAGTTTAGCTTTCTCTCTATTTGTTTTTTCTATTGCATCTAACCCACCCTGACTTTTTGCCCATTCCAGAACCAGCTTAACCATATAGATTGAATAGGTCGGTGGTGTATTGAAAGCAGAATCTTTTTCTACATGAGTAGTGTACTTTAACAAGGTAGGTATATCCTGACGACATTTAGCTATAATATCATCTCTAATAATAACCACAGTAACTCCAGCAGGACCGAGGTTTTTCTGAGCACTGGCATAGATCAGGCCAAATTTTTTAAAGTCGATTCTCCGTGAAAAAATATCACTACACATATCTGCTATAAGAGGAACAGAACCCGTTTCAGGAAAGGTTGCCCACTGTGTTCCAGCAATAGTATTGTTTGAAGTAATGTGAACATAAGCAGCGTCTGGATCAAGGTTAAGCTCTTCCTGTTTAGGAATTCTGTTAAAATTCGTTTCTTCTGATGAGCCAGCCACTTTTACAGTACCTAAAATCTGTGCTTCTTTTATAGCTTTTTTGGACCAGGAACCAGTAATAATATAATCAGCAGATTTCCCTTCAGTTAGCAAATTCATAGGAACCATTGCGAACTGAAGACTTGACCCACCCTGGAGAAAAAGAACCTTGTAGTTTTCCGGAATGCCAAAAAGTTCAATCAAAAGCTGCTTTGCCTGCTGATGGATATCAGCGTATTCTTTTGACCTGTGACTGATTTCCATTACTGACATACCAGTACCAGCATAGTTGAGCATTTCATCTCTTGCTTTTTCTAGAGCAGGCAGAGGAAGAGTTGCAGGGCCAGGGTTAAAGTTCCATATTCTTTCACGCATCGTTTCTCTCCTTATTTTTTTGAGAATTCATCAATGATTGCTACAATCTGATCACCTATTCGTAGGAGATTTTCTTTTGTGGAAGCCCCAATATGGGGTGTCATTAATACATTCGGAGCTTTCAAAAGAGGACAATCAGGTGAAGGAGGATCAGAATACCACACATCGTTAGCATAGGCTTTTAGTTTTCCATCTTTCAAAGCTTCTGCCACATCCTCCTCCACAACACATTTGCCTCGCCCCGTGTTTATCAGTACAACTCCATCCTTCATTTTCCCAATTGTATCTTTATTAATTATTCCTTTTGTCTCATCAGTTAAAGGAAGATGGAGTGAAATATAATCAGCTTCTGAGAGAACATCATCCAGAGATTTCAGTTCTGCAACATCTGAACTGGTAACAAATTTATCATAAGCAATGACTCGCATTCCAAATGCAAGGGCTCGTTTTGCAACCCCAGTACCAATCCGCCCCAGTCCAATAAGTCCAAGAGTTTTGCCCATTAGTTCCGTTCGTTTAAGTTCCTTTTTTGCCCATCTTCCTTCTACCATACTGTTGTGGGCTTCCACCAATCGGTTCGGGACAGCAAGCATCAGCGCAAAAGCAAGTTCCGCTACAGCAACACTCGAGGCTTCTGGAGTATTGCGAACAATAATGTTTTTGCTTTTAGCGTATTCTAAATCGATATTGTCCAGACCAACCCCACCCCTGATGATTAACTTAAGATTAGGAGCACTGTCAATATATTCTTTAGTACATTTTGTTTTACTGCGAACTAAAACCACGTCGACTTCTGATAACCTAGATTTGTCATCCGTCACTTCACCAAACTTTTTCAAGCGATCGGGAAGAGATGGATCAAATGCGTCGGAAATTAAAATTTTCATCCTGTCCTCCTACAAGTTAATAATATTTAATAAACACCCGAGGCTTTCAGATATCCATAAGGTTATTCGGGTAATGATTTCTATTCTGTCTTATTTATAAATCGGTTTTTCCCAATGTTCTTCTTTCCAGAAAAACTTAAGTTCCCCCAACCAGGGTTTTGCTCCCATAGTAATTTTGATTGATTTAACAGGCCAGTGACTTCTACTCCACTTAAAGCTTAAATCTCCAAAATAAGTTTCAGAAGTAACAGTATCGTTATTAACCAATAGATTAGCTTCTACCGTAAAATATTCTCCATTCCAAACACGCAACATTACAGAATCCATTTCATTTGCTGGAATAACTCCTACTTCTACAGAAACCCGGGGTTGTCCTTCTGCAAAGGAACGACACTGATAATTAATAATTTTATAATCTGTGTCAATGGCTCTGGTATAATACCGTGCAGGGTCACTGCCGGGTTCAACATAACATGCCCAAACACCTACTATTTTCCCTTCAGAAATCCTGCTACGAATCAATTTGAATAGCTGTCTTCCTGTTATTCCTCCACCTTCAAATGGGGCATCTACTGCTTTGATTGTTCCAAGTTTTTTGTATGGTTTAGTGGCCCTATAACGGGCTTTTACTGGTACAGCACGCCAATTTACCATGATTTCAGTACCGGGTTTAAATTGAGATAGTTGACCTGCAATTTTAACCTGTGGTAGTTTCAAAAAAGATGTACCAACTTCATTAGCTCCAAAA
>CAYYPT010000022.1:8495-24016 GCA_964473625.1 uncultured bacterium
ATAAGAATAATATTTTACTGAAAAGTTTATAAAATACAAATTTCTTATTTTAAGTAATATTGCAGCTATTTTAGTTAGAATATAAAGAATATCATTCAAAAAAACAAATCTTTTTGTCAATTTTTTCACTTTATTTTGCAAAAATAGAGCTAATTATTTCTCAATATTCTACAATTTTGGGAAAGCTTCAGCGTTTCACAAAGTTAATCTAATCTACCAGATACCTAATCCAGCATATGAATCACTACTCCACTTGCAAGTTTTGGCTCAAACCATGTTGATTTTGGGGGCATAACTTTTCCAGCATCTGCAACTGCCATGAGTTGATCTATAGTTGTAGGATAAAGTGAGAATGCTACTCTGTACTCACCTGAATCTACAAGCCGTTCAAGCTCTTTTAATCCTCTTATTCCTCCCACAAAATTGATTCTTTTGTCAATACGGGGATTTTCTATTCCCAGAATAGGAAAAAGCAAATTATCCTGGAGAATTGAAACATCCAGTTGTTTAATAGGATCTGAAGAATCAAAAGAATTTTCTTTTGTTACTAAGCTGTACCATTGCCCGTCCAGATACATTCCGAAGGTATGCATTTTTGATGGGTGATACATTGTTTTATTGTGGTTTTTCACCTCAAATTTTTCTTTTATTTTTGACAAGAATTCTTCCACAGACATATTTCTGAGATCCTTAACCACACGGTTATAGTCCAGTATTTTCATCTGGGTATCGGGAAAGATTACTGAAAGGAAAAAATTGTATTCTTCTTCACCACTATGTGAAGGATTTTGTGCTTTTCTTTTTTCTCGTACTCTAGCCGCAGCAGCAGAACGATGATGACCATCAGCTATGTATAGAGCATCTATTTTGGAAAATTCTTCAATGATATTATTTATTAAAATCTCATCATCTACAAGATACAAAGTATGTTTTACATCATAATCGCCTGTAAAGTTGTAAACAGGGTTCTTCTCCATACCTTTCTTGATCAAATCATCTATTTTCTTCTTCGCATGATACGTAAGAAAAACTGGACCTGTCTGAGCATTAAGAGCTTCTATATGTTTTGCCCGATCCTCTTCTTTATCAAGACGAGTATTTTCGTGTTTTTTAATTTTATTTCTGAGATAATCTTCCACACTGGCAACCGCTACCAACCCCACTTGTTCATGGTCTCCCATACGCAATTTATAGATATAAAAACACGGCTTCTCATCTTGCATCAGAACTCCCTGTTCTATGAGATACTTAAGATTTTCCGCTCCCTTTTTATAAACTCTGGGATCATGAATATCAATGGAAGAATCAAGGTCGATTTCCGGTTTAACGACATGGAGGAACGAAAGAGGATTCCCTTTTGCCCTTTCTCTGGCTTCCTCAGAACTCAGCACGTCATACGGTGGAGAAGCCACTTTACTGATATTTTCTGGAACAGGTCTCATTCCCCGAAACGGTTTTATACGTACCATACTGCTTTCTCCAAATTTTATAAATTTATTTTGGACTTAATTTGAAAAGTTGGATTTTAGCAAAGGTAGTTGTAAATATACCCTTTGCGCCATATACCAGAAATCCTATTTTCCCTTGCATATATATGGGACCAAATCCGCCTTTGTCCCGTACATCATGAACAATATTTCCATCAACAAAAAATCGGATTCGGTTGCCGGTCTTGACAACGTCAATAAGATACTGCCTATTTTCCTTACATGGATCTTTTTCTGCATAAGAAAGAAGTAAATGCCCGGGATTCTTTCTTAGCTTACTTCCCGGTGTGTGCTGTCCATCCGGGCTGTAAGAATGAAATGATATCTGGTAACTTCTAGTTTTTTCCTGCACAATCTCATCCAAATTTTTGGTCGGGAGAGGAACATCCGGAAAACCCTTTTTCTTATCTCTAATTCTCTGGGCACAAATTATCACGCTGTTCATACCAGCTGTATCAGGAACATCCACTTCGTATTCGAGCTGAAAATCACCAGAAAATTCTCGATTTGTCCATATTAAAATTCCATTGCTCTCTAAGGTTTCAGCTACATGCAGTTTCCCTCCGATTATCTGGACTTTTCCATTTCCTTCAATAAGCCAATTATGTAAATCTTTATCAAAGTTTTCTTGAAAAATAACTTCTGCTTTGTATCCAGGAAGCATCAGGTAAGGTTGAACTTTTTGGTTGGTACAGTTTGAGAGCAAAAAAGATATTCCTAGGAACCCAATAATATAAATACCCAGGAATATTCTTCTCTTCTTCAAATATATTTTAGAGCTCAACATAATAAAATTCACCTTACTGTTTTTCTTATCTTTTCTGCTTAAGCTTTAACACCCGTAGAAGTCTCCTTTTGGGATTTTGTATCACTTTTTGCTGCTATTTTTTTATTCTCTTTTTGTTTTATTTTTTTCTCGGGTATGGCTTTTTTAACCGACGTTTTTGGAGTTTTGCTACTTACTTCAACTTTTGTGGGTTCTTTTTTCCTTATTGGTATTGATTTTCGTGGCTTTTTCTTTTTTCGTTCTTTTCTTCTCCGTTTCAATTGAATACGTCTGCGGTTCTGTTTGCTTTTACTTCTCGCCATAGATTCACCTCCTTCTTTCCTTAGTTTGATAATTTCCTTCTTTAAAACAACATATATAACTAAATGTAAAAATTTAAAAGTGAAAAATCAACCGAAAAAGTCGCTTTTAGAGAGTAAACTTGAATCTTAGATAGATCAATTGAACTTCGAATCTGGGTATCTGAATTCTGGTTGGTGTTTACAACAAAAACTTAGCAAAATAACTAAACTTTGGCAAATTTTTGAATATGAACTAAATTTCAAAGTGATTGTCAAATTTGCTAAAGCCTAGAAAATAAAAAAGGGAAGCCGTTAAAGCTTCCCTTTTAGAGAGAGGAAATGAGCTATTTTATAACTTTTTCAGGAGGCAATGGATGTTTTCTTAATTTCCGCATCCGATTTAGACGCTTTCTTATCATTGAAAACCGATGGTTTCTAAATTGCTTTCTGCCAGCAAAAATCCTTTTGTCAAACATCACACGCTGTTCAGGTGTTAGAAGAGCCCTGACTTTGAGTTGATTCTCAACTCTTTTCTTCTGGATCTGAGTTCTGAGGGAACCGATTTCATCAATCTTTTTGTTGATGGCTGCTCTGTCTGGTTTACCTGCCACAAGAAGCTGTTTCAGCTCAGCTGATTTAACCTGAATTTCGCTCTTCAGTGGGAGAATTTCCTTTTCTAACTGAACTTTCAAATCCTTAATCTGTTTCTGTTGAGCCTCCGTAAGTTCTGGCAGCATACCAAATCCCTCTTTTGCTTTCTTTTCGGGTTCCTGAGCAAATGACAATCCCAAAAATGCTACCATCACCAGTGCTACAACTGCTGTAGTAAAACGTTTAGTACGCATGGTTCATCACTCCTTTCTATTTTTGTTCTGGTTTTTGAATTCTCTAATTCGTCCTGGATATTTTTCTCTATCTAATCGTCCTCCCGAAGGTGGAGGATGTAAATTTTTATCCAGATGTTTTTCCATTATTCTAAAAAATTGTTTTCTTTGTTCCGGATTCAAAACATTCCTTTCCTTTAACATCTGAAATACAACCTCTTTCTCCATCTTTGTTTGAAGCTCTCCAATCCGATGCAATCTTTCATCTATGCGAATCGTATCGGGCTTCTCCTCCATTAAAAGCTTTCCCAGAGCCCTTCTCTCTTCTGCTAATTTTTTTCTCAGCGGCCATATACTCTGAGGAAATTTTTTTCTCATTTCTCTCAGGCGTACTCTCTGATCCGGAGTGAATCTCATCCTCTTGAAAGAAAAACGCTTCTGTTGAACAACTCTATTATGCGGAGGTTTTTGACCTTCTCTTGTTTTCCATAAATGGTATCCCAGAGAAGATATAAAAGCAATGTTAAACAGAAGAGAAAGAATCAACCCCCAAAAAAGTAACTTGTTTTTTCCCATTGATCAGTACCCTCCTTGAATCACTCCTGAGAAGTAAGTTCAATATAAATATCTCCCAGAGAGGAACTGGGAAAATCATCAAAGCTGTTTAGATATAGAGAACTGATAAGCTCTTCTTCGGCTGACGAGTTTACTACCTGGAGGTTTCCATTTCGGCTAACCGTGCTTCCAATAAAAACTCCAAGTACAACCACTGCCATTGCCGAAACCGGAATCAGAATTTGTTCTACCCAGCTTGTTTTCCTCTTTTTCTCTTTTGCTGTCATTCTGGTTTTGAGCTTTGCATAAAAATAGGGAGAAGGATCAGGTGTAGGCAGAATGCTTATTTCTCTCCATGTTTCTTTTAAAATTTCTAGCTCATGCTGACATTTTACACAATCTCTCAGATGGACCTCTACCATTTTTTTCTCATGGAGATCAAGCTCCCCATCCATGTAAGCGGAAAGTTTTCTTTTTACTTCTCGACATTTCATAAGATATCGCCTCTTTTTCTCGTTCTATTATTGAAACACTTTTCTCCCAAAAATCTTGCGTTTATTATGTAACTAAATGTTTCAATTTCTTCTTGAGATTTTGTTTTGCTCTGTGAAGACGAGACTCAACAGCAGAAACAGAGCAGTTCATTACTTCTGCTATTTCTTCATAAGAAAGACCTTGAAAACGTTTTAGAATAACAGCGGTTTTTTGATTGACCGGTAAAGAATCAATAGCTTCTCTTATTATCTTATACTGTTCTTTTTGTTCCATAAGTGAATCTGGTCCATCTATCATAGGGGAAGCTACTCTTTTCTTTTTATCTTGATTAGTAAATTCCCACGAGATGAACCGTTTCCATTTGTCATCACGAATTCGATTAAGCGAAAGATTTACAGCAATCCGGTAAAGATAGGTAGAAAGCTTCGCGCGTGGCTGGTATGTGGATGCTGCTCTGTATAAATGAATAAAAACATCCTGGGCTATTTCTTCAGCGTCTTGCTGGTTTCCAACGTATCTGAAACATAAACCAATAATCTGACGCTGATACCTTTCTACAATTTCGCGAAAAGCATCTTCATCCCCTTCTTTTACACGGAACATTAATTCTATCTCATCCATCAACAGTTCCCAGAAAAACTTACCATCTTTTCCTTAATAATTGAAACACAAAATTGCCAAAAAAATTGCGGTAAATTTTCAAAACATGAAAAGTATTATATGAAGATAAAGCATTAGATAGACTTTTGCAATTTCTTTCTAAAACTGAGGCAAGGAAAGTATAGAAGTATACGACATAAAGACGATGCACTCCAGCATTTAATATCCCCCTCTGGTAAAGGAGTATTATAGTGGGATTTGTTAGATTATTCTGTTTTAGCGATGAAGGACTGAAAATTCATATGGTTAAAAAGTACTGGGACTCTCCAAAAAGGTTATTTTATATTGAATAGAAAGTAGATTTTTTGTATATTTAAGGTACAAAAAAGCATACCTATTCTCGCGTTGTGTTCAAATCTTATCATCGGGATCAGGTTGAACTTTTGCCACCCAGTTTTGAGGAATTAATACCTTCAGGGCATCTTGTTCGTTTGATTAGTAGAGTTATAGATCAGATGAACATCGATAAGATATTAGCTACATATAAGGGTGTTGGTACATCGAATTTTCATCCTCGAATGATGTTAAAAGTAATTGTATATGGCTATACTCAGGAGATCTATACAAATCGTAAGATAGCCAAAGCTATTCGTGAACAGACACCATTCATGCGGCTTTTCGGAGGTAACCGTCCTGATTTTCGGACGATAGCCCATTTTCGGGAAGCTGCTTTTATTGATAAGACTTTAAAGAAAAGTGTAAAGGTTTTAAAAAAGAGATACTTCCTCGTCAACGGAATTACGAAAGACAGCGGGAGATATTAGGGGATCGTACCAGTTGCTCTAAGACTGACTCTGATGCAACATTCATGCGTATGAAGGAGGCTCACCTTAAGAATGATCAGCTCAAGCCGGGGTATAATATTCAGATAGGAGTAACCGATCAATTTATTCTTCATTATTCTATTCATCAGAGTGCAGGTGATGCTTCATTACTAAAGCCACACATAGAAGGGTTAAGAGAGCGTTATGTTTTTTTACCTGATCGAGTAATTGGGATTAGAAGCTTTTGTAAAGTATCTAGGGTTTCATCGTGAGATGAAACGGAAAATAAAGAATGAACCTTATTGCAGAGAGAATTTAGTGTATGATGCAGAGAAAGATGTTTTTATATGTCCAAATGGGAAACAGATAGTTTTTAGTTATGAGAGGGGGAGAAGATTGAGCAATGGGTATAAGTCTTTAGTAAGTGTTTATGAATGTGAGGACTGTACAGGTTGCCCATTTAAATCTAAATGTATTAGAGCCAAAGGCCAATCGTATAATAAATGTTAACCACCTCTAATAATATCAAGTAGATACCTACCAAAACTTAACTTTTTGAACAGTTACAACACTTGTTAACCATTTAAATTTTCAGGCCTTATATAAACTACACTTGCAATGATCGCAAAACTTTTTTGCTAAAAATACTGATCTCTATAATCTTTAATATTGGCTTTTTCTTTTAAACTGTTAAACCAGGCTATATAAGCCATCTGCATTTTTTGTTGTAGTAGCTCTTGTTTTTTCTTATTCTTCTCAGCCTCGAAAATTTTCTCATTAAGCTTTGTGTGGTTAATAAGTTTTATAAGATAATATCCCCGATTCCCTTCAACAGGTTTAGAAACTTCACCCACTTTTAACTTAAATGCAGCCCCATTGAAATGAGGATCCATACCTATACCAGGTAGATAAGACTGAAGTTTAAAAAGCCCTGTTTCCATAATTTTGAGAGAATCTTTCTGAGCAGCTTCTTCAAAACTCATTCCATGATTAATTTTTTCCCACACTTGCATACAAATCTTGCCCGTCCGTTTTTTCTTTTTATCCATTTGGAGAATATTTAGTATTGACGATTTAACTTCTTTTAGAGATTTGTAGTGTGGTTTTTGTATAGCCGAGATCCGAAAGATAATAATATCTTCTCCAGAAGTAGTTATTGGTTGACTTACCCACCCTATTCTTTGTTGAAAAGCAAAATAACTTATTCGAGGCACCATGCCAATTCCTGGAATGAATCCGCCTTTCTGGAAAAGTGGGGTTTCCTTTACTGTAAGCCTTTCTTCTTTTGCCAGTTCATTAAATTTTTTCCCTTTTGTTCTTTTTACTTCATCATAAAAATACTGAGCTTTTTCATTTATAGCATCATAGGTCTCAGGACTTGTTTTGTATTTTAATAAAATATGTCGGGCATGTACTTTTGTTTTTCCCTTTTCAGTTTTCCGAGCAAGCACTTGAATAATGTGCAGACCAAACTGAGTTTTAACAGGACCAACTATCTCTCCTACTCTGGCAGAAAAAACAGCCTTTTCAAATGGTTTGACCATTTCTCCTTTTCCAAAGAAGCCAAGGTCACCTCCTTTGGAAGCTGTTCCTTTGTCATCAGAATATTCTTTTGCCAGTTCTTCGAAATCAGCTCCGTTTCTAAGTTGCTTTAATATATCCTGAGCATCCCTCTGGGTCTGCATACTATCGTCGCTGGATGGAATATTTTTAAAAAGAACATACTGGATTTTTCTTTTCTCGGGCTCACGATAATCTTTGCGGTGTTCTTTGTAATAGGTTGATATTTCCGAGTCAGATACATTTATGTTTTCCATAGAGACTTTGCTTGGATCAAAAAAGATATATTTCACATTAACTCTTTCGTTTTCCAGCCGATAGGCTTCACGTACTTCACTATCAGTTACCCTTACCGTGGCAATAATGTTCTGCTGAAGTTTTTGTATAGGAAGATTATTTCTAAAATAATTTTCTAAAGGAATCCACGCATTGTAGTTTCTTGGGTCACTGAGAGCTTGTTGATATTTACTCATATCAAATTTACCGTCAGTCTGAAACTGCTTATTGCTCTTTATAACGTCAGGCGGGTTATTACGCAGCTGAAAAACAATTTCTTCAGGCGACGCTTTGATTTTTAATCGTTTCACTTCCTGGGCAAAGAGAATGTTTCGAACCAGTGTTTGCCATACCCGGTCGCGTATTGCCTGCCGTTGATACTCAGAAAGCTCATCAGTGCCGGATTGTTTTTTAGTGTTTTCTATCTCTTGATCCATAAGCGTGAAAAATTGCTGGTAAGAAATTTTCTGACCATTAACTACTCCAATAATTCCTTTTGCTGCCTGTGACCTCCTTTTAAAACCACCCATCCCCCAACTGAAGATTATGGTTGCGACAAAAGCTAATGCAACAATCCACAAAATATGTTTCATGTATTTCCGCAGTGTACGCATCATAGGACAGTTAACTCCTTCTTATTTTCATGAAAACCAAACAGTTTTGAATAAAAATATAACATTTACATTCCCAAAAATCAAGGTGAATTTTCAGAGGACTTATGCACTAACGCGGGATGAAGTAACTTTGTAATGACACTGTGAAGAGAAAAAAAGAAATTATGCTCTCTCTGGTATTACTTTTGTCAAAATATCATGAATTTCTTTTGCATGCTGAGACGGTATTTTAATTACTTTTTTCCAGGGTGGAGTCTGAAAAGTGATTTCTAAAAATGTATTTTTCTTTATTGTATAAGTGCGCCAGTTTGTCAAATCATTCCAATACAGAACTTTCATGCTAATCACTATTCCTTTTTCCCCAAATTTGATCTTCCACCGATGATAGGAACTCACAGCTAAAAGCAATGCCATTATATAGGCATGTCCATAATTCTCGTGGGAATAAAAGATAAGCCAGTGAAATACAAGCACAATACCCCCTAAGAAGACAGCTAACCTTAGCCAGCCTTGCCAATAAGATAAATTAAACCAATTTGACCACCGGAAATACACCCTGCCTATAGACTGTTCTAGAATTTTAATTTTTTTGCGGTTGTACAGGATAATGAAAATTACTATTGTAAAAATAGCAATATATAGGGTTAAAATAACGATGTTCATTTTCCTTCCTCTTTTTTAAAAATGTAATTAAGAATCTCGCCAATAACTTGTTTTTTCAGTAATTTGGATATATCTTTTTATCAGTGCATTTTTTGTTACCCAGCACTATCTAAAAAATATAAGAAATCCCCAAACTAAAATAATTCCACCTGTCTTTGATTGAATGATCGTATGTCTGTGAAAATTCAAGAGGATAAATTAACTTTACAGAGAAATTACCCAATTTGTAGCCAATACCTGTCTGGAGATAACCATCCCATCCCCACATTTTTTTATCCAAGTAATTACCACTAACGGATTGATAAGTATAAATGTATCTGCTAAGAGGTACCAGGGATAGCTCATAAATAATAAAGAAATTTCTTGAAATTAATTTTGTTTTCTTATTCACCCCTAAGCCGATACCTTTATTTTTGTAAGCTATGTATAGTCCGGAAAGTGGATTGAATTTAGTAATAGTCCCTCTATAACAACCACCAACAGAGTTGCTGTAGCTAAAACCCTCCACAAACAAATTAAGGAATTTCATAGTATAAGAAAATCTAATTTTTTGTTTTTTAGAGAAACCATCCAGCGAGTGAATGTAAGTACCGTCTATCTCTTTTAAATCGGTTTTGTAATTAGATATGGAAATCTCACCAGGAAGCTGATTTGAGATATATTCATAGGAAATACTGATCTTTTTATATGTTAGTTTTATAAAAGGGTTCAATAGAACGCCTTTCCTGAAATTGAATTTAGTATCTAAATTTGTTTGATAGTAGCGGCTGGTGGGCCATTTTACCAGGCCACTGGACATGTTATTCCAGTGACTCAGAAGAACTGTCATCCCGATTTCGGTTTTTATTGATTTTAGTTCGAACCCCTGAACTGGATGCAGTGAATAAAAGAATAATGTTATTATAACAAACAAAATTCGCCGCATAAGTTTCCTCCTCGAACTTTAGTTTGTTTATTCTCGGATTTTCTTATATTGAAAAACCAATGTGTCGCTGGCCATTGCTGCAAAAATACCATATGCACCGGAAATATTTGAAAAATGTTTTGTGGTGGAATTATTGTTATCTTCCAGTATTATATTTAAGTACTGTTCGTATGCTTTATTGTAGGTATATACAATTGCAGTTGCAACACCTGTACTGTCCCACATGAAAGTATCGAATTGTGCTTTAACATCTTTCACTAATTTATCAGTGCAAGCCTTTCCACTCCACCATGCCCAACTTGCTGGATAACAAACCACAATCAAGTGTTTTAAATATGGACTCTTCCATGCAAGTTTGATTTTGTCGTTGCGAACAACAAGCATTGTATCAATATTTTCAAACGAAGGCGCAAGTGGTACTGTAGTCTCAGACCAAAAACGTTTTTCATGCCAGAGAACTGAAAGTTGATATGTTTTACCTGGTACAATAATAATTTGGTGGCCTCTGGTTGAAAATACAGGCTCTCTCGACAGACTATCAATATCCTGAACTAACTGTACCTGCCAATTATCACATGATAGTATCACAGTAGCGTTTGAAATGAATCCCGCGGGATCGCCAGGTGGATGAGCAGTTGGATCGGTGACACTATTGTAAACATAGACGATCTGTTTGCCTTGTCCTGCCTGAAGCACCGAGCTTATATAAATATCTTCAATATCAGCAAGCTGTGGACCGGTCGGTTCAATACAGCCAGCCAAAAAACTAAAACTTAAAAATAAAATGAAAGGATGGAAGAAATGGAAAATTGGAAATTTCTTCCACCTTGGGATGATAATTTTCATAGGAAACTTCATAATAATATGGGTTCTTGTGATTGTAGATATTCAAAATAGTCAATCTCCCCGTTAATACTCCTCCCCATAGATGCCAATCTTTTTCAACCATTGCATCTAACCGGTGGTATACAGGATAACGTGCATTGTTCGGGCTATTCCAACGAGGAATATACCCAGATGGTGCTCCACGGAAGAAAAAACTTTCTGAATAATCCGGCAGCCAATGTGTAACTTTTGAATAAGGGAAACCAGTAGCAAGCTGAAATTGCCATCCCATACGCCAACTTTTTCCTTTGGGGAAGTTTACATTAATTTTGAGTTGATGTCTGCGGTCCTGGGCAGTGGGTAACCAATGATTTCTCCAGGCTACACGTGATGTTGCCAGTGTATAGTTTAGCTCCCAATCCCCTTTTGGCAGGTGATGTCCATAGCTAACCTCAAAACCTACAGTGAAACCGTGTGAACGGGTATAGCCAAGATTTCTCCAGTCATAGACAGGAGTATGGTGAAAACGACGGAAATATAGCTTGATAATAAATGAATCATTCAACGGAGGCTGAAGATTCATTAAAAACGTGTGAATATCAATCGGGTGATCAAAAGCCGGGAAACGGATAGTGAACGGTGCAAAAATTTGTTTGTTTTCTTTCTCGTGGAGAGTATAGGAAAATTGATAAACAAGACCATATCCTAATCCTAGCTTCCACTTATTTATCTTCCATTGAAAGTTAATCCTGGGCTCAGGATATATTTTCCCATCAAACCTTTCCATCCGGATCCCGGTTACAAGTTCATTCTGATCCCAAAAATTCCTGGTACATTCTGCAAAAGCGGCTGTTGTTTTATAATAAAAATTTTCATTATATAGAGGCGGTGCATCATCAAAAAATACATACTGCGGAGTACCTATAATATCTTCAAGTGCAGAACGATAAAAATGCCATTCGTAGTTAAATCTATGTTTCTCTATAGTAAAGCCAATTTCGAAAAAGCCAGATTGGAAAACCGAGAAATGTAGAAATCGTAAGCCATATATTAACATCTTGTTATGAACCCAATTTCTATTTGTTTTCATATCGAGAGGAGCATTAGAGTGATAGAGACTAAGTCTAAAATTAGACCATTTAGCCGTTATGTCATATACAAAGTTCATCCATGCGGGTCGGACTTGCACTCGTTCTGTTTCCATTCCCCGATCTACTGTAGCATTGGGTAGGTTTTCTCGTGAGAAATAAAAATTTGTTTCGAGCTTGAGTCCATTAAAAAGATACCAGCGATTAGCCCACTGGGCATCACAGAAATTATAATCAGCTCTTTCCCCAGACATTATTAACCATAAAAACTCGATGGTGAAATAGCGCAAACAAAGGCTGGTCTGCCAGTTTTTTGTAGGCGAACGCAACGTCCGAAATTTGGTTGAAAGTAAACCCAGCTCAACTTTTGTTTCCTTATTCCCAGTAAACCGTGGCATTAAACGTACTATTCCTCCACCATAATCACCATATCTTGCTGGTGCGATTCCAGGGTACACCTCAATCCTACCGATCATGCCCGCATCGAACGCACTAAAAAGACCGCCTACGTGATAGGGGTTGAGGACCGGAGCGTCGCTGATATAGAAATGAGTATAATCAGCTGACATACCACGGATTGCCGGGGCACTGGCATAATCGCTTGCAGCAACAAATCCTGGAAGTTGCTGCAAAGCTCGCAACGCATCTGGTTCGCCAAAAGACAAGTTTCTCTGAATGATTTTTGTATCCAGAACTCTGGCATTATACGATTTTAGAAGATATGTATCAACGATCTCTACTTCATGACCTATCAATACACGAGGATGCAAATATATAATCCCGAGAGGTTTCTTCTGGGGAACGTTTATCTCAACAAAACGGGTTTTATAACCAATATGCATAATTTTTAGTTTATGTACACCCTGGTTTAACCTTAATTCTACCTTTCCTTCCTCATCTGCTACACCTCCTTCACCATGAAGCACGCAGACAACTTGTACGTACGGCACAGGTTTACCTGTTTTCGCATCTCTCACAGAGAAACTTATTACATTTGAAAAGAGCACCAGTGCACTTAAAACTAAATTACACATCACCATGATTCCCTAATCCAGAATAATTGTAAGTGTTGTTTCAATAAAAATGCGCACTCATTTACCTAAATGAATGCGCATTTTAAGATTTTGATCAGTCATTAATTGAAATATTTAAGAAAAATCCGCAGATCGCAATCATGGTCATCGCCATACCAGGTGTGTGCGTCGCCCCCTTGAATATAATCGTTATAGTAATGCCAGCTTCCGTTTCCGGCTTCATAATACCATCCTCCATAACGCTCCAACCAATCATCGCTTCCGGGGTCATCCTCCCAAACCTCGATTTTTGCCCGATTAATTGAAAAGGCATCGTATCCTGCATAGCTGGCCATAAATTTATTGGATACCCATTCGCTTTTTTCCCGCATGAAGTACTGGTTTCTACGGTATGCATTCACTTTAGTTGTATAATCAATAAGAAGCCATGTCTTGGTATAAATTTCAGGCTCGCCACTATACCAAGGCTCATGATCATTATGAACACAATACCAATTGAAATATAAACGAACCTCTGGCAATGGATCTGGTGGTGGGGGAGGTGGATCAGGAGCGGGTTTGCGAAGTTTTGTAAAACCATTTTCCCGACACTTCCCATGGTGCTCACACTGCGTTATTACGAGAACAGGCGTAGACGGCGGTTTCTTTGAACTCAAAATAAATTTATTTCCTTTACTATCCCATGCTGGAAATTTCCGTTCAACTTGATCATCTGCATACCCATCACAATAGGTTACCAAAAATTTATGGTTCGGCTGCCTTAATATCAATTCACGATGTTCTTTTACCGGGAAATATACATCAATCCCTAAAGGATGACTTTTTATTATTGTTTCTAAATCACCAGGCCCAGAGTAGGAAGAAATAATAGTTTTGAGATCACTTTTTGAGTCTATAGATAAAATTGCGTTGCTTAATTTACCAGAAGAGACATTCGCTTCCAATAAATTCTCTAATGAGACAATATTTTCAGACAATCTGCTATTAGCTATCTTTTCCAAGATTACTGAGCGTATTTCACTGTTATTAAGTGACAAAGCCAATTGTTTAGCAAAAGCAGAAAGAAGTCTGTTTTCTTTCCCTTTGCTAAGTGTGTATTGGGATACTAATTTTTTACTAAGATCTTGGTTCTCACCAATATTATCGAGCAAACTAGAAGACAAAGGATTTTTCACCTTTGAACATCCCCCAATAATAATTATTACGCAAATTAGAGCAGTTAAGGTCCATGTTTGGGGAGATGTATACTGAAATTTTCTTTTTAATTTCATGGTATCCTCCTTTTCTCAAAGAAATCTGAACCTTTTATTAACTTTTTATTCAGATTTCTTCGCAACAACCATACCAAAATCATTCACTCCTTCTCTCCCACAAACATATCTCCAGGAAAATCAATATGATAAAATAATCTAAAATCTTCTCTGGTATTACTACCAGCACACCTTATTCACACCAAAAACTATCAACACTTGACAGGTCTGAGAGAATCATTTTAACCTAAGTTACTATAAATTCTATAATTGTTTACCTGTCAATCTTTGATAGGCGATTTTTTGCAAAATAGATTTAAGTATCTAAAAATCAATATGAAATCTACCTGTCAAAAGTTGATAGGGTTATATATTAAGAAGGTTTATCGTCCTCTATTCCGTAGAGCTTTATTTTAGCTTTTAGAGTGTTTAGGGCTATTCCCAGTAATTTTGCAGTCTGGGTTTTATTGTAGCCACTTATCTTTAATGTCCTTAATATATGACGTTTCTCTGCATTCTGAATTACTTCTTTTAACGTTAAGGTTGATTGAGGCTCTTCTCTATTTATTTCTTTTTCATCAAGAATTTCTACGGGCAGTTGTCTCTCCGAAATGATACTATCTTCTGCAGTAACCACCAGACTCTCAATCACGTGCATCAACTCCCGTACATTACCAGGCCATGTGTAGTTTAGAAGAATTTCTTTAGCTTTGCTAGAAAATATAATATCTTTTTTATATTTCTTACTATATTTACCCAGATAGTATTCAATCAATGGTAGTATATCTTCTCGCCTTTCCCGCAAGGGAGGTATATATATCTCCATACCTTTCAAGCGGTAATAAAGATCTTTGCGAAATTTGCCCTGTTCTACCAACTTTCTTAAATCCTGATTTGTGGCTGATACAAGCCGGAAATTTACAGTAATCTCTTCTGTCCCACCTATTCTTATGAATGTTTTTTCCTCCAGTACCCGCAGGAGCTTGGGCTGGAGAGAGGATCCCATATCGCCTATCTCATCTAAGAATACAGTTCCTCCTTGTGCTGTTTCAAGAATTCCTATCTTTCGACAGTGGGCACTGGTGAATGCTCCTTTTTCATGACCAAAGAGTTCGCTCTCAAGAAGAGAAGAGGGTACAGCACTACAGTTCAAAGGAAGAAAAGGTTTTCTGGAATGTAGGTTTTGATGATGGATCATTCGAGCCAGATGTTCTTTACCCACTCCAGTTTCTCCTATTAACAATACTGGTATATCTGTCTCAGATGCTCTCTGGGCTTTTTCAAGAATTTCTTTCATATATTGACTTATGCCGGAGATGAATTCATTCATTGCAGTGGGCTCTTTGTTTGTATGATATTTTGTTAGAAATAATGGCGCTTTTATCTACAAATATTCTCTAATAAATATAAAATATCGTATTAAAAAGTCAAGT
>CAYYPT010000023.1:0-12608 GCA_964473625.1 uncultured bacterium
CAAGAGGCTGGCTTGTGGCTGCCATTCCGTGTTGAGCAATTACTCTTGACCTAGTGGCAAAAGATTTTCCTGTTATTCGGTCAGAACCAGCAGTTGTTTGGATAGCAGTGAATAAAATCAAAAGACTGAAGTAAAAGTTTTTCATTTTTTCCTCCTATGTTTTTGATTATATTCTCTAATAAGATATTAATATTCTGGTTCATCTCCAAATGAGTTGATAAAAAATTAGAGAAAAAAACAAGTGGACAAAAGGAAGCAGGTTGGTCGGTGAGAAATATTATGTACCTGAGTGTTAGTGACAGAAGATTATTACAATTCTCGTTTCCAAACAGGAGTTTGGGAACGAGAGAGAATGTACGTTTTTCTGAAGAGTGCTGAGTTATCAACGTGACGAAAAATCTTTCGCCCATCAGCGTTCAGGTGCAGAATACTTTTTACGGGTTAGCCTGCGTAGAGGCAGAGCCTCTGCGGAAAAAAGGGTAGACGGGAGCCCCTGCTCTCGTCTGTTGGGGCAAAAATTCAGACGATTCATTGCTGAAGAGGACGATTTATCTTCTAACAATGAATCCTCCTATAATGCAACGACCGCAAAAGGTCTATATAACTTTGTCATTGATTTTGATTCCCTCTATGCTTCGGCTGTTCCACCAGAGGATAGGTAAGTAAAAAGGCGATACCACTCCATTACCCGGATTAGGATTCGTTGAAGGGAACTTCATTGCCATGAGCTTTAGCTCGTGGGTTTGAATGATTCTGAGAATGAAACAAATGGAGGGGAAGGGTGGCTTTGCCTTTTTGCGTTTTCGTTGATGAGAAGAAGAAAAAACCCAGCTAAGGGGAGACCATTAGTCGCCAGAGGCGGGTAGCGCAGGGGCTGGGTTTGGGAGGGGGTAAGCTCAGTGTAAGGATAGCATGATCAAGCTTTATGGCATATATGATCGCCCAGTATATTTATGCTGGGCGATCACCTGAGCTTCGGCAGGTTTTTAAAGTAGCCATGTACTGTTTGCAATCCATAGTAGAATAAGCAGCATTTGCATTGGTTGTACTGAAATCGAAACCAATTGGGAATATTACTATTAAGATGCAACGCATTTGGAGATGAGTTTCTTTTATTACGTCTTTTCGAGATGTAGTATACCTTATTCTTCCGGTAGCCTGATAGCCACCAAAACCTCCCACAGTTACTTGAATTCTATGTTCCATTTTGACAGGTTCCCAGATACTCTCGTAGGGTATGCCTATTTCCAGATATGCTGTACTATTATTTTTCATTCTTTCGCCAGTAGGTTGTGATGAATCTGAATGAAGCATATTGGGAAACAATTCATTTTTGCCTTGACAGAATATGCAAAAATTCTTACCTTATACTTGGTTTTGTTTAGGTTAAGTGGAAACTTATTTTGTTTTATTTTATGATGGAACTCAAGGCTCGGCAAAGAAAAATTCTTTATTGGATTGTTCGCAGCTACATTGATACAGCTTCGCCTGTGGGTTCTCATTATCTGGTGGATAAATATCATCTTGAGTGGAGTCCTGCAACAGTTAGGAACGAAATGGCGAGTCTGGAGGAAGCGGGATACATTAAACAACCGCATACTTCTGCAGGTCGAGTTCCTACTGATAAAGGTTACAGGTTATATGTAGATAGTCTTATGAGAGTAGGACAGCTCAGTTCTAAGGAACGGGAACGTATCGACAGACGTATAGAAAAAGCCGGTGGAGATGTGAATCTTATTTTGGGTGAAGCTTCAGTGATACTGGGAAACATATCAAATGAGTTAAGTGTGGTTCTTGCTCCATGGGTTTCCTGGGGGATTTTTGATAGGTTGGAATTAATCGGACTTAGCGAGGGAAAAGTTTTAGTTGTTATTCATGTTCGGAATCGTCTGGTAAAAACAGTTATTTTGGAAGCATCCTCAGGTTTGAATGAAAAAGATCTGGAAGAAACCGCAGGAGTTTTCAATGAACGACTGAGTGGTTTGACCTTGGAAGAAATTCAGAGAACACTCAGGGAAAGAATGCAGAATGTAAATAGAGGGAATAGAGTATTGGCCCGGCGCATTATTGAATCTGCATCTGTTCTTTTTAATTTTTCTGAACCGCTAGAAGTTCATACCTGTGGAGCTCAGAATATTTTGGCTCAGCCTGAATTTTCTGATATGAGCATGCTTGAACACATATTTGCACTTATTGATGATAAGAAAAAATTGATTCATCTGTTTCACAGGAAATTTAAAAGTACTGAGGTCACCATTGGTCAGGAAAATAAAGATGAAAAACTGCGTCCATTTGCTGTTATAGCTGCAGCTTACATGCGTGGGAAAGATATAGGAACCTTAGGAGTGATAGGTCCCACAAGAATGCCGTACAATAGGGTAGTTCCTCTGGTGGATTATATGGCTAAAACAATAAGCCAGTTCTTGAGTTAAATATGAGTGAGAAACACGTATCTAACAGCGCAAAAGAGAAGGAGAAAAGAGAACGTTCAAAACCAAAATCTGCACAAAAAAAGAAAGAAGAACGTCTCCAAAAAAAGTTAAAGGAAGCTGAGAAAGAAATTGAGGTTTTAAAAGATCGGCTTCTCCGTACAGCAGCAGAATTAGATAATTTCAGAAAGCGAACAGAACGAGAAATTTCCCAGATCATCCAGAATGCAAATGAGAGACTTATAAAGGATATTCTTCCTGTTATTGATGATCTGGAACGTTCTTTGAAATTGTCCCATGAAGGGGGAAACGAAAAAGACTTTCGCAAGGGGATTGAGTTAATATACCAGAAATTAATGTCTGTCCTTCAAAGCTATGGACTGGAACCCATTGAGTCGGAGAATAAAGAATTCGATGTAGAGCAGCATGAGGCCCTCCTCCAGATGGAGAAAGAAGGAATCCCGCCTGGTATAGTTATTGAGGAACACGAGAAGGGATATCTTCTCAATGGGAAGGTGCTTCGCCATGCAAAAGTTGTGGTAAGTAAGTGAGGGAGGATAATGTAAAGGAGCATGGGCAAGCGAGATTATTATGAAATTCTGGGTATAACTCGGGATGCAAGCGAAGAAGAAATCAAAAGAGCATATCGTAAGATGGCTATGAAGTATCATCCCGATAGGAATCCGGGAGACAAAGAAGCAGAAGAAAAGTTTAAAGAGGCGGCAGAAGCTTACGAAGTTTTAACCAACCCAGAGAAAAAGAGAAGATACGATCAGTTTGGACATGAGGGTTTGAGGGGTGGGCCAGGGGGATTTGGTGGGTTTGATTTTGATTTGTCAGATGCTCTTCGGACTTTTATGGAAGGTTTTGGGGGATTTGGCGGCTTTGGTGATATTTTTGGAACTTCTCGTCGGTCATCTACTTATGAGCGGGGGAATGATCTTCAAATTAAACTTACATTAACCTTAAAAGAGATAGCAACCGGTGTTGAGAAGAAAATAAAAATCAAACGGATGGTTAAATGTGAAAAATGCGGAGGAACAGGGGCTAAATCATCCGATGCAGTAAAAATCTGTCCTGTCTGCCATGGGACAGGTCAAGTTCGTCAGGTAAGTCGTTCTATTTTTGGACAGTTTGTAAATATTACTACATGCCAAACTTGTGGTGGTGAAGGGAAAGTTATTAGTGAGGTTTGTCCTGTATGTAGAGGAGAGGGAAGGGTAAAAGGAGAATCAACTATAAAAGTTAAAATCCCGGCTGGTGTTGCAACAGGAAATTATATTACTCTTCGTGGAGAAGGTGATGTAGGTCCCAGAGGAGGAAAAGCAGGAGATGTTTTTGTTTTTATAGAGGAAAAGAAGAATGATGTCTTTGAACGCCATGGTGATGATATCCTATATAACTGTCCTATAAGTATTACACAGGCAGTATTAGGCGATGAGATTGAAATTCCCACATTGACAGGAAAGGCAAGGCTTTACATTGATCCAGGGATACAATCAGGTAAAATTCTCAGAATGCGGGGAAGAGGTATTCCTCATCTTAATGGCCATGGCAAAGGAGATCAACTAGTGCGAATTACTGTTTGGACTCCTACAAAACTTTCTAAAGATGTAAAGACTCTTTTCCAGAAACTTGCTCAGTACAAAGAGATCTTTCCTCGGTCCTAAGAGAAAAATAACATGTTAGGTTTTACGCGGAGAGAAGAATCGCTCTTACTGTTTCTTATTGTTGGTTTTATGTTGGGAATGGGAGTAAAGCTTTATAGATCATATTATGCGCCATTGCCGACAGTTTTAGCGGAGAAAAATATCTCATCCTCTTTTAAGAATAATGCGGCAAAAGGGAAAAAGGAAGAAGTAAATTCGGAGATAACAACCAGCCAGGTTTTTCTTAATACAGCGACTCAAGAAGATTTAGAGCAGTTGCCAGGGATCGGTCCGGTGATAGCAAATCGGATTATTAAATATCGGGAAGAAAAAGGCTTTTCTTCTTTGGAAGAATTAACAAAAGTAAAAGGTGTGGGACAAAAAACTATTGAAAAATTGAAACCCTATTTGAAGTTAAAAGGGAGGAAGACAAATGGCAGAGAGACCAAGAGGTAACGTTGTATACGAAATCTTGATAGTGGTTTTAGTAGCGGCGCTTATTGCGGCGATTCTTTACCCTGCAAAAGTATGGAAGAGTGAAGATGAACTCCAGAATGTTTGTAGGAATAGAATGGACACAATTCATCAAATGGAGCTTTTCTATCTTGGTGAGACGGGTATCTATTCTGATAGTCTTCCAGAAGTGAAAGATAAA
Organism: uncultured bacterium; assembly: GCA_964473625.1. Lineage (GTDB taxonomy): Bacteria > Zhuqueibacterota > QNDG01 > QNDG01 > DSAB01 > CAYYPT01. The sequence continues at coordinate 4,734 of CAYYPT010000023.1, forward strand.
GTACTGTCTGACCCTGTGGCAGTTGCAGCTCTGGACAGTATGGTATTCTGGGATGGCTTGGTTACTCAGAAGGACCTAAAACAACTTGTATTAGGAAAACAGTTTCCTCAAGTGCTTAAAGAGCATATTCGTGAAAAGTTAGAGAAACGTGAGCCACTGGGGAATTTAGCAAAGTGGGATTCGCTCGGAGTGCGGCTTATAAGCAAATTGAGGGAAACATTATCTGACTCTTCTGCAGTTGCTACTTTAGATAGTGGAATTACCTGGCGTACATTAATGGGTGAAGAAACTTTCAGGAATATGCTTGATACGCTCAAAGTTCCCCGCTGGGTAAGGAGAAGAACAGTATACGCAGTCAACAAAGGCAAACCTATTTTTGCCACAGTTGGCTGGAAATACTATAAACCTTTTTTCTATTCTTCCTTACGGAATTTGATAGCCACCGCTCAGCAAAAAAATGTGTGGCAGAAGCAGGATGAAGACCGTTGGGAACAGGTTGCAAAAAAGCGCTGGGAAACAGATATGGATACACTTTCTTCAGAAGCAAAAGATTCTCTCTGGCAGAATTATAAACAGAGATTCTGGGAAAGGCAAAAAGAGCTTGTCTGGAAAAAGGAGAGAAAGAAATTGTGGCAGGAGGAGAAAGCTACATGGACAAAGGATAACGCCAGTTTATGGGAACGTGTTGTCTTACAGAATTGGACTTCCGCCAGAAAAAAGAAATGGGAGAAAGAAACTCTTGCGAAATTGCCAGATTCCCTTGTAGCAAATTTTAAGGCTAAAAAAGATTCCCTATGGAGAGTTGCAGTTGATTCCATTAAGACAAAAGAATATGAGTCCTGGAAGCAGAAACACAAGAGCGATATTGATAAGATGATACATCAGCTCTGGGAAAGCGACAGAAAGGTTAGCTGGGAAAGTGGAGCCAGAGCGAAATGGTTTGCTGCAAAGGAAGCAAATAAAGAAGCACTCTGGAAAGAATTAAAGGAAGAGCTCTGGAATATTGAAAAAACTCGATTGTGGCAGAAAGAACAGAATAAACTTGCCCAAAAGATAGGAGCCCAGGAAAGGTTGGACAAAGCAGTTAAGTGGGAAAGTGTTCTTGGCGCCGAAGAGATAGACTCTTTAGTAAACCAGCTCATTCTTCCGGATAGTCCAACCTTATGGAAATTAGTTGAGAATAAAATCAAAAAGAAAGAAAAAGCTAATGCTTCTGTTCTTTATAATTTGGGACTTGCGGAATTGTTCAGGCCCATTATGATTGATTCTCTAGATTGCTGTCCAGTGGCTCATGTGTCGTATCTCATGACTGTAGATGATACTTCCACTGTAAAACATTTTTCGATTCGTTGTCCTATCGTGGTGGATTCTTCAAAAGTAACATATGCTCTTAAAGTGGATCCTGTTACTAAAGATACTACAAAAGTTATTTTGAAACTTCCGGCAGTTCAGAGAATTCTGGGCGGAGGGAAAATTAAAAATCATGGATTTATTGATAAGGATGGAAAGAAAAGCTGGGAGAGAAAAAGTCGATAATATATTTTTATTTTAGGAAGGCTCTGTGGATTTTCCTGTGAGAAAATCTTTTTTAGGACTTTCTCTCCATACCGACCAATTTTGTTTAGTGGAGATGGGAGAGGAAGGAGTTCAATCTGTCGCTATCCGGGAATTGATACAACCGTTTGATCTTGAAACTTTTCGGATAGAAGGAGAATTACTCAATAACCAGGTTGAGATATTAAAGGATCTTTACCGACGGACAGGGACCAGTGCTAAAGAAGTAGGTGTGGCACTTAACTCAGGGATGGTATTGGTTAAGAAGATTCCTGTGGCTTTAGGACTGGAAGAAGAAATGCTGAAAAATCAGATGATCTGGGAGGCGGAACAATTTCTTCTTACGTCTCTGGACAATTATGTAATGGATTATCAACGACTTCCTTTTCACACTCAAGCGGGAGATCCTGTTTATCTTATGGTTCTGGTTAGGAAAATTATAATTAAAAAGATAAGATCTCTTGTAGAACAGGTAGGATTAACCCTTAGAGATGTAGATGTGGACATCTTTTCTAACATCAGAGCTATTTTAGCTAATTACGACCTAGGTACAGACGAAATTGCAGCTCTAGTTGATATTCAAAGAGAATACATTTCTTTTGTGATTATTAATCAAAGAGAATATTTTCTTTCGCATCAAGTTTCTCTTCAGGAAGGAGGAACAGCATCAGGGTTAGGCGGCGGTTCACAAATTGCTGATCTTTTATTAAAGGAATTTCGCCGTATTATTTTTGGTCATCGATTGGGTAAGGGAGTCGAAGATTTGAATCGTATATTTCTGTTGGGCAGTGAAGGAATCGAAAACATATTTAAGGAAATTTCCTCTGCTATTTCTGTGCCTTTGGAAATCGTGAACCCATTTCGTCGTATTAATATTTCTCAATCTGTTTCACAGTCCAGCGAGGTTGTCGAATTTCCACATAGGTTTGTTGCATCAGTTGGAATTGCTTTAAAAAAAGTTCCAACCCTCGCAAAAAAAGGAGCAGGCCTGGGAAAAACTCTATAAAGGAGGTGGAGATCCATGGTCGACATTAACCTTTTTGATGAAGAGGGGAAGGAAAAGGAGCAAAAACCTGCTCCAGAGGAAGGGTTTGATGATGATTTTGATTTAAGTAAGGATTTGGAACCTGGAGATAATTTTTCAGAAAATTCTCCATTGGATGATGAAGAATTCTTGAGCGATGAAGAAGCCCTTTCTGATTTTGAGAAAACTGAGGAGAAACAGGAAGAAGAGTACGAATTTGGTGAAAGTAAGAAAAAAAATACTTCTCCTGTATTATGGCTTATTCTTGGCATAGTTGTTATAGGAGCCTTTATTTATCTTTTTATTATTCAGCCTCGTCAGGTGAAAACTGCTAAAATGGCAACGTCTGTAGTGGTGAGAAGACCACCTGCTGGACAACTTACTCAAGTTCCTCAGAAGCAGGGTGCAGCACAGCCGGGAGTGAAACTCCCTGCGAAAAAAACTACTAAATCTTCTGTTAATAATACTATCGCTAATCGTATTACAACCAGAGCAAATAGAAGTTCTTCTTGGGTAAATGGGTCTATTCCAACTTTTGTAGAAGCGACAAAAATTATTTTAGAAGATCTGAGTAGTCACAATCAATTTGGATCAGTACTTCTTGACGGAAATAGTTTTTTTGTTGAGTATGTCTCTGAAACTCCTGGTGTTTCTAAAGCAATGGGGTATCGAATTCAAACGCTTCTTGGAGCGTCTGGTTATAAAGTTTCCCCTGAAGAAAGGCACAGAACCGAAGGAAAGATTCATTACTGGGGTGTAGTTTCTGGAAAACTGCCTACAAAAAATTTTGGTACAAAGCAAATTACAGCAAAGCGCTTTGCAACAGTAAACAGTTTTATTAAAGAAATGAAAAACCGTGTACGTCAGAATGGTTTGAAAATACTGGAGACGCAAAAGTTATCCAGAAGTTTAGTAAATGGTGTATGGATGACACCTCTTAGACTAACGACTGAGGGTACTAAGATGCAAACCCTGATTTTTTTGGAATCTTTAAAAGGATTTCAGGGTAATTATGGAATAGCCAAGCTTCTTGTTGCACCTTTAAATTATTCTGATTTTAGCGCTAATAATGTAAAGTGCGTGTTGGATTTTTTAGTGCCAGTTGGTTGATTTTCTCGAAATGAAATTGTAGAAGTGGTAATGTTATGTAAATTTTTAGTTAGTCGCCGTGCCACGGCGACTTTTTGGTAAAAAATGTGATTCGTGTTGTAAGTGGGATTGCCCGGGGAAGAAAACTTTTTGGACCCTCAGGTTTAAGATTTCGTCCTACAACAGGACGGGTAAAAGAATTTATGTTCTCCTATTTGGGGGAGATAGTAAAAGGTGCTCGAATTCTTGATCTCTTTTCTGGAACAGGGTCCTTGGGAATTGAGGCCCTTAGTCGGGGTGCAGAAGAGGTAGTTTTTGTTGAGAAATCTTCCAAAAGTTTGGAAATTCTTAAGAGGAATTTAACACTCTGTGGTTTTGTTGATAGAGCTGTGGTTTTGCATGGGGATGTGTTTCATGTATTAAGGCGGATGGGAGAGAAAGGCGAAAGATTTGATTTTATATTAGCCGATCCTCCGTTCAGGGGGACACTTAGAGATAAAATTGTTAAAATAGTAGCAGAAAGTAGAATTCTTAAACCAGAGGGGTTGTTGCTTATAGAACATGAAGTCCATGACTCTGATTCTGAGACACATGGGATGGAGTTACTTAAACAGAGACGCTTTGGTAGCTGTGTGGTGTCTGTTTATGGGGAGTTAGAATAAGTAATCATAATTAAGGATAATTAATATGCGAATTGCTATTTATCCTGGTACTTTTGATCCCATTACGAATGGCCACTTAGATATTGTTAAGAGGGCTTCTCGACTCTTTGATAAGACTATTGTAGCGGTGGCAAATAATTTACAGAAGCACCCGCTTTTTTCATTGGAAGAAAGAAGGTATCTTGTAGAGAAGACTGTAGCCAGTTTGAAGAATGTAGAAGTAGATGTTTTTGATGAACTTCTTGTTCGATATGCTAAGAGAAAAGGGGCATCAGCATTAATCAGAGGTTTAAGAGCAGTTTCAGATTTTGAATATGAATTTCAACTTGCATTAATGAATCGAAAATTGATGCCGGAACTGGAAACAGTTTATCTTATGCCAAGTGAAGAATATACCTATATCAATTCTACTATTGCTAAGGAAGTGGTTCGTTTTGGGGGCAGGGTAGATTGTTTTCTTCCCCCGGTAGTAGCAGAGGCGCTTAAAAAGAAAATGAAAACGATAGAAAATAAGGAGGAGAATTTGTAGATGGATTTGTTGAGCGATATTCGGAAAAAGGCTTCTGAAAGAGGTAAACATATTGTTTTACCTGAAGGTTCAGATGAAAGAATGATAAAAGCTGCAGAACGTTTACACAGAGAGAGGATATGTAAAGTGACTCTTCTTGATCCAGAAAAGAATGTTATTGAAAAAGCTAAGGAATTAGGAGTTTGTCTTGATGGAATTGAAGTTCTTAATGCACAAGATTCTAATAAAGTGGATAAATATGCAGAAGATTTTTTTGAAATAAGAAAACACAAAGGCATTACCAGGGAAGTGGCAAGAGAAACTATTTTAAATCCCCTTTTCTGGGGAGCCATGATGGTAAGAGAAGATGACGCCGATGGCAGTGTGGCAGGTGCAGTAAATACTACCGGCAATGTTCTCCGTGCCGGAATTCAATGCATTGGATTGGCAGAAAATATTTCTATTGTTTCCAGTATTTTTTTAATGATTGTCCCCGGCTGGGAAAAGCCTTTTACTTTTGCCGATTGTGCTGTTGTTCCTGAACCAAATCCTGAGCAACTGGCCAGTATTGCTATTTCTTCGGCTCGGACTCACGAAAAGCTTACAAATGATGAACCTGTCGTGGCAATGCTTTCCTTCTCTACATATGGAAGCGCCAGTCATCCAATGGTAGATAAGGTAAAAGAGGCAACCCGTATTGTGAAACAAAAAGCTCCTGATCTCAAAGTAGACGGAGAACTTCAAGTAGATGCGGCTATTATCCCTTCTATAGGAGCGAAAAAAGCACCCGGGAGTTCAGTCGCAGGAAAGGCTAATGTGCTGATTTTTCCCGATTTAGACGCTGGTAACATAGCATACAAATTAACTCAGCGCCTGGCAAAAGCCGAAGCTATTGGTCCTATAATTCAGGGGTTGAAGAAACCAGCCAATGATCTTTCACGAGGTTGTAGTGTAGATGATATTGTTAACGTATCAGCTATTTGTTGTCTTCTGGCCGAGTAGATAAAAAAATAATCAGTACCAAATTTTAACTTAACTGTTAGAGGAATCGGGATTGATAGAGCTCGATTCCTCTAACTATCTTGGGGGTGTTAAAAAATTTTATGGCTAAGATTAGTTTTAGCGACAACATTCATGCAAGAGGCAGGGAACTTTATCTTCAGACAAATACTATAGAAGAAGAACAGAAGATCGTTTCTACTCTTTTTGATGGTGGAAGAGTGCTGGCAAAAAAGGAGACTTTTTACGGACCAGAACTTACCCCGGAAGAACTTAGTGAAAGAGTAGAAAAATTACACTCTGAAACAATAACTTCAATAGAATTTCTTTACTCTATTTCTGCCAAAGTTAAAACAGTAAGACATCCGTTGAGTCTTAACATATTGGGCCAACAATTTTTGAAATGGAATCTTCTGGATGAAGCTATTAGTGAGTTCGAACTCGCCATTCAATACGATGCTCATTACGGCAAGTCCTATCTTAATCTTGGCGAAGCTTATTTTAGACGTGGTGGGTTAAAAGAAGCAGTAGAAATTCTGGAAAAAGGTGTTAAGATTCTTCCTGGCTATGCTGATATCTGGCAGAAGCTTGGTAAAGTTTATCTTAAATCCAATCGCCATAAAGAAGCTATTCAAGCTTTTCATAGAGCATTAAAAATCAATCCCTCTTACGATGAAGCTCATTTTTTCATGGCACTTTGTTTAATAGAAATTCTTGTACTTGGTATCCAGCAAAAAGGGCTACCCACAGGTGAGGAATGTAAAAAACAGGCTCGTGAGTATTTGGGTCGTGCAGCAGCGCTTTCTCCTCGTTTTCAGACTCCTGAATTTGAGGAAGCTATGCGAAAATTCCATCAAGGCCGGGTAGAGCAAGCATTGGAACTCCTTCATAGAATAGAGAAGCAACTTCCTGAAGTTATTAATTTAGATTTTCACGATGCTTTTTATCTTGGTTTATTGTATGGAGAAAGAGGACGGAATACAAAGGCTGTTAAAGAATATATAAGTAAATTGGAAGAATTGGTAAAAAAGCATCCTGATTTTCCAGATGTTCGTAATATGCTTGGAATAGGGTATCTTATTCAATGCAGGAATCTGTTTAACAAAGCACTTCGTCAATTCGAAACCGCTTGTGAAATTAATCCAGAATATGACCGTGCAAAGACCAATCTAAAGCTTGCAAGAAATGATGGAAAGGGACTGCTTATTTTATTGAGAGCGATGTTGAAATAATTTTCTTGCTTTAAAAGAGGATTTCAATTCTGTACGGATATTTACCACATTACGTATAAATAAATCATTATCCTGTTATTTTTTTCTCAGAAAGGTGTTGCTGTATCCTTCTGTATTTATTTGTCTTATCTGTTTTTTTGCTGTTTTGTAGTTGCTGGTATACTGTTTGCAGTTTTTAAACATCGCCGTAAAAGAGAATAATTGGGAGTTTTTTAGAAGATTGAAAAATAGATATGAAAAACGACTTCATACATAGAAATGTAATCAAAGCAGGGCTTTTTAGTATAATTGTTTTTCTTTCCTTCTTTACTATTCACAGCGTAGTAGCTCAAACTATTGATTATATTAAAATCCGTACACAGTCTGGAGGAGGTGGTGTTGAGGTTGGTGATGTGACAATTACTGCAGATCAGACCGTCACTCTCTATGCAGCAGGATATAACAATTCTACAGGTTATGTATCCGATGTTACTGTGGATTGGTCTACTACTGGAACTCTGGATAATCAGACAGCTACCGGGACAAGTTTTACATTTGATCCTGTTCATGTGGGAAGCGGTACAATAATCGCTGATCATGCTACAGCTACTGATGATGCAACTGGTACCATAACAGTGAATCCAGGTGCACTAAATAATTTTACTCTGACAGGAGTACCCTCAAGTGTTCAGGCAGGGGTATCTTTTAGTAGTGGGATAACTGTTACAGCTTACGACGCTGATGGTAATGTTAAGACCGATTACACGGGTACTGTGACATGGAGTTCAACTGATTCATATCCTGCGACTTTACCTACTGATAATGGGA
>CAYYPT010000023.1:12708-23224 GCA_964473625.1 uncultured bacterium
GTTCTTCTTTTATTTTATACACTACCCCTTCCCAGACGATTACAGTAACAGATGGGGCAGTAAGCCAGACGAGCGGTTCTATTACAGTGACTCCGGCTTCTCTTGGGAGTTTTACGTTGAGTGGAGTGCCGGGTTCTGTTCAGGCGGGGCAGCAGTTTCCATCTCCGGGGAACGATATAACAGTTACTGCCTATGATGTATATGGGAATCAAAAGACCGATTACACGGGTACCGTGACATGGAGTTCAACTGATTCATATCCTGCGACTTTACCTACTGATAATGGGACAGGTTGGAGTAACGGTCAGAAGACTTTTAGTGGTTCTTCTTTTATTTTATACACTACCCCTTCCCAGACGATTACAGTAACAGATGGAGCAGTAAACCAGACGAGTAGCCCTATTATAGTAACCCCTGCGGCAATTAACGACTTTTCTCTTTCTATTCCTACCGGTACTACTCAAACAGCAGGGATTTCCTTTTCTCTTAATGTTACCAATGCTCATGACCAATACAATAATCTCTGGTCGGGTACAGTCATTGTTAGTCCATCAACCGGTGGGGGAAGTTCCCCCAATGGTATTAGTCCCACTTTTAGTGATATTGTAGTAACCAATGGGACTGGTCAGGCTAACCAGACTTTAGTCAATGCTGAAACCGGAGTTGTGCTTCAGGGACAGGCAGGGGGTGTTACTAAAACAGTTTCAGGAATTACAGTAAATCCTGCTTCTTTGGCATCATTGAAAATCCGTGATGCAGCTGGTGGGGGGGGAAACGAAGTGGTTACACATATAATGAAAGTAGGGGAAAGTTTGAGTTTATTCTCTGCAGGATATGATGTTTACGGGAACTACAGAGGAGACGAAAACACAAATTGGACTTCTCAGGGTTTAATACCTGCTGTGAATATTTCCAATGTTTCACACATAACATTTACTCCTACAACTCCTGGGAATGGTACAATTACTTCTGCTGATCCAGCCGATCCAAATATTACTGATCATACTGGAACTATAATAGTAAACCCAGGACCGGTTACCCATTTTGGGATAGATCCAATTGGCACGCAGGTTGTTGGAGAGCCCTTTCCTATTACTGTAACCGCTTACGATAGTCACAATAATATCGCGACAGGATTCAGCGGAAGGGTAAATATTTCAGATTTAACCACTACTGTCAAACCAGTTCAGAGTGCTAATTTTTTAAATGGTGTCTGGACAGGCGGAGTCACAATTTTTCAGGAATATACCAATGATAGAATTACAGTAACGGAAGACGGAGGAACATCTACAGGGACTTCCAATCAATTTGATGTGATTGCTGCTCCGGGTATTCGTATAATTAATTTCAAGCCAATGCAAGGGGATACCTTAACGCCACTCCAGACTGTAACGACCGATCAGACAGTAGACTGGTTTTTAAAAATGAGTGTAGAAAATCTGGGGAGTGCACCGGTGCGTCTGGATAGTATTCGGCTTCAATTCATCGTGAATGGAATCTTGAGAGATGACTACACTGTTTCTTTTCCCGATACTTTTCTCACCAGCAGAAACGACACCTTGGCAGGAGGAGCAATTGATTCCCTATTAATAACAGTCAATACTACAGGGCATGATGCAGGCTCAGCAACAGTTCAGAGTTTTCTATATTTGTCTAATACTCAAACAGGAAGTTCCTTGAGTGATCATGCATTAACTACGTTAACGGTTCAGACACCTGCCCAGCTGGTGATTACAGGCGTTTATCCCTCTCTAAATGAAGTAACAAGAGGTCAGGATGTAAATTGGACGGTTTCTGTTGTTGTAAACAACGTAGGTGAAAGTGATGTCTTGGTAGATTCTACTGCTGCAGATACTACTCTTTCTTTTACTATAGGTACTGGTTGGCAGATAGGAAGACCATTAGAGTTTGCTGGAGGTGGATGGTTTCTTTCAGGAGGAGAGACAGATACTTTAATCTATACAGTGGAAACGACTGGGGATGGGGAAGCTGGGGTGTGTACCATCAATGCTTCAGTTACTGGAACTGAGGTAAATACTGGTAGATCTCTTGCTGATAATACATCTGATGGAGGATGGGGAGAGGTTTTGATTGAGAATCCTGCTTCTTTAAGTGTTTTCCAGGTTGAAAATCTTGCTTTAAATTCACCTTATGTCGATACAAATCAGAATTTTCCTATCAAAGTTACTCTGGTAAATACTGGTGGTGATGGAATTCACAATGTAGAAGTTAATCTTAGTTCAAATGGATCTTCCACTTTCCCTCCTTTGACTCTTCTCAATTCCATAGCAGGTGGAGATACAGAAAGTGTAGAAATTTTTATAACTGCTTCTTATGGGATTAATCCCTCAGAAGTTTTTACTGCTACTGCTGAAGGCTATGCTGATAATACTAATATTCATCTTCTCAGTAGCAATCCTATAGATGATACAACCAAAGCTGTAATTCAGAGTCCGGCAAGTCTTGTTGTTCAGAAAGTTATTGCTTCAAGATCAGAGGTTCTTGGCGGCCAAGTCGACCCATGGACAGTGAAGGTGGCGATCCAAAATAATGGTCAAGCAACTTTGCTTCTCGATACTCCTACTCCAGACGATTTGAATTTCTATATTAATAATACATTGCAATCCGATTACAAAGTAGAAGCTCCCACTTCCTTAAAAGAAGGAGGGTTAACCCTCCCTGGTGGGGCCATTGACACTTTGGTTTATACTGTTACAAAAACAGGGTTGCTGGGGGGTAGTGCAAGGGTACAGGCAAGTATTCGGGGGAAGGATAAAAACACAAACAATTTGTTGAGTGATACAGATTCAACTACAGTAATTATTCAAGCAAATCCATCGTTCCGAATTATTTCTACCCATATAGCGACTCTCAATAAGACAGAAGCTGGCAACGGATATGTAAATACTGGTCAGGAATTTCGGGTAATCGTTTTTGTGGAAAACGGTCTGGGCGAAACTGTGAAAGATGTATATATCACTCTAAATAATGATGGAGGATCTTCTATCGATGAATCTACCTTATTTATTCCCAGTTTAACACCATCTCAGTGGGATTCTGTTGAATTTCAGGTAACAGCCGATACTAAAGAAAACCTTTCCGGCGAAACTTTTACAGCAACTCTTACCCGGGCTAATCTGGAAAGTTCTGGAAATCCTGCTCCCATAGGTCCTGCTCTGGATTCCACAACTATAGCATTTATTCAGAGTCCAGCGTATTTATCCCTTTCGTTGGAATTAAGTAATCCCTCAGGGCTTTTTTCTGCTAATCAAACTTTTACTCTAAAAGTCTTGTTGAACAACTACGGCACAGGAGAAGTGGATACTTCAGGACGGATCAGCATAACACTTCCTCAAAATTATACACTTGATATTATGAATTCTCCCACGGATACCCTGGGTATTACTACAAATTCACCTGTCCAGTGGTCAATCAAGGCTCCGGCAGAATCCCAATCAAAACAGCCCATTTATGTAACGTTGTACAGGCTGCCAAAAGAAAAAAATACTGGGAACCCTGCAAAAGTGGAGAGGCAAACAGTCAATGTGGATGTAACTACAATAAAAAGTTCACTTACTACCACTGTTCATATATCTTCTCCTCCGGGTGCAGTAGATGGCGGAGTTTCATCCGGACAAGTTTTTGTGGTTGAAACAACTGTACAATCTAACAATGTAAAAGATGTTACAGCCACGTTGAGTCTCCCCTACGGATATACAACAGCAGATAATCTGACAAAAAGTGTAAATTCTGACAATGTTTACTGGCAGGTTAAGGCTCCTGATGTGGCAATGGCAACCAGTATAATTCAGGTGTCATCTCAAGGATATGATGCTCTGCAGGATAATGTTGTGGTTGAGGGGAACAATGGAAACCCAGCTCAGGTTTATGTCACAACAGTTCTTCGGGCTGATCTTGCTTTAAACCTCTCTACGCCTGATAATTCTCTCTCTCTTGGACAGGAATTTGAGGTAAGAGCTCTGGTAGAAAATAAAGGTCAGGCCGATACAGTAGGTGTTACACGTGTGGCCTTAGATCCATTGCCAGATGGATACACTACAACTGACCCGCTTGTGAAAAACCTTGTGAATGGGCAGGCTTCCTGGACAATAAAAGCACCTGTTACACCCACAAGGGAGGCAGTAAACATTGCTGCCAATTTGGTAACAGTTCCTCTTGATAAAAATACCAGTCAGGAAGCTTACGTAAGCAAAGGGAATGATAAAGTAGCAGTGACAACTGTAGGAGCGTGGCTGTCGGTATTTAAATGTTCCAAGCCTGATACAGTTAATGGGCTGGTTTCTCCCGGAGAAAAGGGAGTCTGGCTGGATGGCTTGGGTTTAATAAACAGAGGAGAGAAAGGTGCCAATGGTATTGTTATTCATTCTTTAACTTTTTATGTTGAAGATTTTGAAGGAAATGATATTTCTCCAAAAGATATATTTTCAGAAATTCGTACAGTAAAAATGATATGCAATAGAGATACAACTTATATAGACACTACACATATATTCGGAAAAATTAGTCAGGATTTGATCCCGGATGAGAATCCTTTTACAATTACTTTTGATTTTCCTGATACAATCATGGCAACAGACACATCTTATATTGTTATTCTTGGAGATGTAAGCAATATTCCACAAGTGAGTACTGTGCAGTTAAATTTAGCCAGTGGAAAGGATATTAATGCCACAGATCAATATTCCCCGAGTGTTTCAATTTCAGTATTGGATGTGCTGGGCAATGAGTTCGAGAATATGCGGTCTGATCCCAAACGAATTATACAAAAACAGGAAATTGCTGATGATGCAAAACCCTATTTGTTTAACTGTCCTAATCCATTCGGAGAATCTGGCAAAGAAATAACAACTGTCATTTATTATCTAAAGGAAGATACAGAAGTTCTTTTTAAAATATATACATTGACTGGAGAGCTCGTTTTTTCCAAATCTTTTACAGCTTCCGAGCCGCAGGGGAGAAAGGGAGTTCATTCTACACCATCTAATTCTTTCACCTGGGACGGCAAGAATGATATGGGACGGAGAGTACTCAACGGTATTTACATTCTTGTTATGAAAACAGGATACGGAGAAGTAGCAAAATCTAAAATTGCTCTTGTAAGATAAATACTAACTGATGGCTTTCAGATGAAAAAAGCACGTATAATTTTTATAGTTTGGTTTTTCAGTTTGTGGGTATGCTCTGAAATAATCCATGCACAGGAAGGAGAGGCTGGTGTAGAGTCTCCTTTTTCTATTGGGGTTGGTGCCCGTGCACTTGGATTGGGAAATGCTGCCGTAGCTTTCCCGAGTGATCCATCAGCTTTTTACTGGAATCCAGCGGGTATGGCAGTAGTAGAGCAAAAGGCACTGGGTCTTTCTTTAACTACTTTTTTTGAGGGAACACAGTATAATTTTATTGGTTATGTCCATCCTACTATTGCAGCAGGGATATTTGGACTGGGTGTTGAAAGGATTGGAACAGGTGGAATCAGACATACTGAAAACGTGAGGGGTATGCCAGTTGATATGGGGGAACTAAGTTACTGGTGGGGCAAGCTTACTATTTCCTATGCTGTTACTGTTATAAGAGGGCTTACAGTTGGCATTAATTTTAATATGAACCGTCAGGTTCTTGGTTTTTATTCTACAAATGGATTTGGTGCAGATTTTGGAATTCATTATGCTTTTCCACAGAAGGGTATTATGAGAAATCTTTTTATAGGCTGTGCAATGAGCAATGCTCTTCAACCAAGACTCAAGTTGGGAACGGTGGCGGAGATAATTCCTTACAATATTAGAGCAGGTCTTGCCAAATTGATATTTTTTAGAGAGCATAAAGATCGCTGTCTTTTTTTAGTTGATTTTGACAAGGGAAAATATAAAAAGTTGAGATCCCATTTAGGGGCAGAATATATATGGAAGGGTTTATTATCTCTACGTGCTGGTTTTAACAATGGAGAAATAACTTTTGGAGGAGGATTACGTTATAATAATTTCCAGCTGGATTATGGGACGGGTAGAATAGCTGATCCGACCTTTTTTCCCAGAAGCCATAGATTTTCTCTTATCTTTTATTTTGGCAAAAGTGTTTCCGAGCAAAAACAGCAAAAAGAGGAAGAGAGACGTCGTGAAATTCAGAAAAGACTTCAGGAACAGATGGAAGCTAATCGGCAGAAGAGAATCAGGGAAGGCCTTAAAGCAGGCAAGGAGTACATGGATAAAGGTGATTATTTCAATGCAAGGTTGGAGTTTAGCAGGGTTTTGAGAGAAGATAGAGAAAACGCAGAGGCCCAGAAATTCCTGAAGCTTACTACAGAAAAAGAGCAACAGTTACAGCGAAAACGAGAAGAGGAACTTCTCAGACAGGATAGAGAAAAAGAAAAACGCCAGCGGGATAACGCTTTTGTGAACAAACGGTTCACAGAAGGACTTGCTGCTATGGAAAAGGGTGATTTCCAGAAAGCCATTGAAAAGTGGAAAGAAGCCCTTGAGAGAGATCCTACTAACCCCCAGATTAATACCTATATTAAAAAGGCCAAAATTGAATTGGGGAATGAGGTTAATAGACTTATTGCCAGAGCAAAACAGCTCGTTAGACAGGAGAACCTTTCCGAAGCTTACAAAGTACTGGATCGAGCCAAAAGCCAGACCGTTGGAAATCCCGAGCTTCACAATAAGGTCCTGACGCAGATTAAGAATCTGGATAGGGTTGTAAATTTCCTGAGCAATTATCAGGAGGGAGTTCAGCGTTACGAGAAAGGCGATTACAAAAATGCTGCTCGCTTTTTTAAGAATGCCCTGCAGTTTGATCCTAATAACACCAGAGCGCGTGAGTTTTACAGGGATTCAGTAGCAAGATCGCAGGGAAAGAGACAAGTAATGAGTGAAGAGGTTAAGAAAAAATATTACAGAGGAATAAGTCTCTATCGGGATGGTCATTATGAAGAAGCTCTGAAAGTGTGGGAAGAAGCTCTGAAACTCGATCCAAACAATTTGAAGCTTCTGGATGCTATAGAAGGTGTCAAGAAAAAAATTGAGGCTTACAAAAAGTAACCCATGTTTAAAAAAGTTATTAAAGAAGAATATAAAATCCCAGCCGAAATAAGCTATCTGGGAGAAATGCGTGATTTTGTTACCCGGGTTGGGCGCAAATACGGAGTGGCAGAACGAATAATCAATGCTTTTAAGTTAGCTATTGATGAGGCTGCGACTAATATTATACGTCATGCCTACAGAGACTGGGACGGATTTATAACTATAAGAATAATTATTCGGGATAAAAGTGTGACCGTTTCTATGATAGATCAGGGTCACACTTTTGACCCCAGGAATGTACGGGATCCTGATCTCCACAGGTATGTAGACATTGGGAAAAAAGGAGGGTTGGGGATATTCATTATTCGCCGCGTCATCGATACCATTGATTATCGTAAAACAGTGGAGGGTAATGAGCTCAGGTTAACAAAAAAGAGAGAAATTTCTCCCCGTAAAAGATTTTTACTTCCCGGTATTTCTCTTACCATGAAAACCCGATTTTCTCTTATTGCTTCAGGAATTTTGACTTTTCTTGTCCTTGTAGGATTCATCTGGAACTATTTCCAGCAAGAAGGAAAAATTCTCAAGGAGCAATTGGAAATAGGTCAGACACTTGCCCGATCCATGGCTCATAACTCCC
Organism: uncultured bacterium; assembly: GCA_964473625.1. Lineage (GTDB taxonomy): Bacteria > Zhuqueibacterota > QNDG01 > QNDG01 > DSAB01 > CAYYPT01. Next base: position 20,386 of record CAYYPT010000023.1, read on the forward strand.
TTGATTATCTTGTCAAGGAAGAAACATGGGAGTTGGCCAGAATTGCAGCACAGGTCCAGCGTGACCATGCACCACTTGTTACAGAAGCTCTGGCAATCGATACAACAGGTATTATTCAGGGAGCAGTTCGCACGGATCTTATCTTAGAGCCTTTTGTTATACCGAAAGATGCTATCCGGAAAGCCCCCGGTGTATACGAATATACAATGCCCGATGGTAAAGTAGTATACGATATAGTTGAAGCGGCAATCCAGAAAGTTTCTGGTGTTCCCCGACGAATGGGGACAATTCGTATTTTATTGGATAAGTCTGTTATCGATGGAGAAATTGCCAGTGCTCGCAAAAAAGCACTATGGCTTTTAGGTTTAGTTTTGTTAATTGGTTATTCTGGGGTATTTATTCTTGTCTACGTGACGATGAGTCCTTTCAAGAAGTTGTCGGCCTGGATCAGAGCATTGGGTCGGGATGAAGCTCACGAGGAAATGGAGTTCGATTCTTCTGATGAAATTGGTGAAATTGCCAATGCTTTTAACGAAATCACAGAGAAGTTCAGAAAATCTCAGGAAAATTTGGCAGAACAGGAACGCCTCCAAAAAGAAATGCAAGTGGCACAGGAAATTCAGCATACTCTTTTACCTTCTGCTTTTCCTGAAATAGAAGGATATGAGATTGCTTCTTACTACGAAGCTGCTAAAGAAGTAGGCGGAGACTATTTTGATTTTGTAGAAGTAGATAAAGATACTCTAGGTATTGTTGTGGCTGATGTCTCGGGTAAGGGTGTTCCAGGCTCCCTCATTATGACAATGATAAGAACCGCACTGAGAACAGAAGCCCGGGGCAACAAGAATGCTGCTGATGTTCTGGCGCGGGTAAACGATTTTGTTATAAACGATATGAAAAAAGGAATGTTTGTCACAATCTTTTACATTATCCTTGATTCCCATAATCGTACCATAAATTATGCAAGTGCCGGTCACAATCCAATGATTTTATATCGTTCAGAAACAAAGAAAAGTTATTATCTTAATCCCAGAGGATTTCCTATCGGGATCAATTTACCAGACAATACCCTGTTTAAAAAATCGATTCAATCTGATACGCTCAGGCTAAGAGAAGGCGATACTCTCATAATTTATACTGATGGAATTACTGAAGCAATGAATCTACGGAGAGAAAAATTTGGTGAAGAACGTTTTCTTTCTGTGATTAGAGAATACGGTCATCTTAGAGTGAATCCATTTGTAGACAAAATTAGCGACGAAATAAAAAACTTTACTGAAGGGTATGCACAAAATGATGATATAACCCTTGTGGCTATCAGAGAAAAGATGAGAGCAGAGGATGTGCTTTTTAATCTCCGGAGTCGAATGCTGGAAATGGTTAACAAAGAAGGGATGAGCATAAAGGAAGCATGCCGGGCTGTGGGTGTTTCTCCATCGACTTATTATAAATACAAAAAGCGTTTCGAAAAGATGGGAATCGAAGGACTGAAAGAAAAAATGATGCGTTCAGAGATTGAAGAAAAGCACATCAGTATTGAAGATAAAGCAAAGATTTATGATATTATTAAGGAACATCCTGAATATGGTGCTAAAAGGATAAGTGAAGAGTTGAGAACAGAAAAATACGGTTTTACTGAGATTGACGAAAGACGAATCTATGAGGAACTGGTGAGAAGTCATCTGAATACAAAAGATTTACGTATAGCTTTTGTTGAGAAAGGAGAAAAAGGGAAGAGAATGAAACCTCCTGGGACTCCATTCTTAACACTGGATGGTCAAATAATTCTTAGTACGGAAATTCACAAGGTAAAGGAAATCCAAACATCTTCCGGCGATTTTGCGAAGGAAGAGAAACTGCCTTTAGAAATTAGAGCATCACAGCGGCCGCGAGAAGAAATTTACGCCGAAGCAGAGACTGAACAAGAGGAAGAAGCTACTGTTCTGGATGAGTTTCTGGGTTTTTCTGAAGAAATGGAAGATCAAGGCAAGGGGGAAGAAGAAACCCCAGTTTTATTAGAGAGTGATAAGGGAATAGAAGAGTTTCTAGAGGTAGAGGAAAAGGGAGAAAAAGAAGAATCTCCAGTTTTATCAAAGAGTGATAGCGTTGGGGAAAAGGAATTTCCAGAGACAGAAGTAAAAGATGAAGCAGAAAAAGAGGAATCAGAACAAATTCCAGTAACGGAAGAAATTGATGAGGTTTTTGATGAATTGATTACGGATGTTGGAGATTTTGTAGACGAAGGCGAAACAATTTCTGATTCGGAAGAACATCTTGATCTGGAACAAATTCTGGAAACAAGAGAGGATGATTCCTCTGAGGAGATAGTGGAAGACATGATCGAGGATCGGATTTCAAACTCAATTGCAGATGAACTTCTGGACGAGGAAATTGGGATATCCGAGGCTTCGACGGAAAAAGGTGAAGGAGAAACTCCCGAGGAAGAAGGCTTTGTAGATATGATGGAGGATTTGGGGTTTGATCGTAGGACAGTTTTATCGGAAGGAAGAAAGAAAGCTAAAAACCCTCGTGATGTTGCTAACAGTTTAAAGAAAAGACAGCTTTTTGAATCTGGTCTCTGGTTTTATCGTCAGGGACTTTACGAGAAGGCCATAGAAGAATTTAAAAAAGCAATGGAAATCGATCCAAACTCTGTTGATATTTACCAGTGTTTGGGGGATGCCTTTTTCAGGTTAGGAGAGTTAGATAAGGCACGGGAATCGTATGAAAAAGTAAGACAGCTTGATCCGAATAACATTAATGTATTAGAAAATCTCGGTGTCATTTTTGCTAATCGGGGAGATTATAAACGAGCAGTCTGGCAATGGGGCGAAGTGCT
>CAYYPT010000024.1:0-23156 GCA_964473625.1 uncultured bacterium
ATTTTTTAAAAAGTTCAATCCCTCTAAAGTTACTTTATTTTTGAGTCAATGCGATTAGGAACTAAGTATTTCTTTTCTCTTGACATTAAAATAAAATTTTGATATGTTTATAGAAAGTTTTTTCATCGATATTCCAGTTTTATGTTGAGGTTAAATTATCCATATTTATTGCTCTTCCAACAAAAAATTGGATTTGATATTAACGAGGAGGTTAAAAAATGAAAATGGGTTGGAAAGCCCGTGGGGTTTTGATCCTCTTTTTATCTCTGGTTAATGTAACTGCCACTTTATATGGGAGTTATAAGTGGTTACAAGTGAAGGTTTTAAATACTGACCAAAAGGTTAAAAAGTGGAATAAAAATGTTAGATTAAAAATGACAACGAATGAGATTGTAGGTGTTGAGTTTGTTGTTCATGTCTCTAATAGTTCCGGTGATGATTACAGTATGTTTTTAATTAAAGACTGGCGTTTTGATCTTCCTGAATGGGTAGAAGGCTGGAAGGATAAATATGTTACTCTGCCTTCCGGAAGAATCGATTCATTACGCACCGTTGCTTACATTCATCCTGTCTCAGCCGGCGTAGATTCGTTTATGATCTGGTATGGTTATAAAGGGAAAAATTTCTGGTCAGGGAATTGGTTTACAGTATATATTGAGGTAACTGAATCGCAGTATCCCCGTCCTGTAGTGCTCAAAGAACCTGCTTATACACCTGGCCTTAGCAATACAGTTTTCTGGGTACCTGTGAAGGGAAATACTCTTCAGGAAATTTACTATTTTGATGTGGACGACAGAGAAAACCTTGAAAAGTCTGTAAGAAGATTTTATAAAATTAGCGGAACAGATACCCTCCAGGCGTTTTTTACTGGTTTGAAAAGTGGACATACTTATGGTTATATTGCAAAAATATTTTATGAAACGCCGATAGATACACTTTCTCTTTATTCTAATACTGTTTATTCTACTCAGGATAATATTCCTCCCAGTCGCGTTACCGGACTTCAGGCACTTTTAAAACCGGGAAGAGGAATAGAAGTTTCATGGAATACTGTTACTGATAGTATAAGTGGAGTAGCTTTTTACAAAATTTATAGAGCTGTTGATACTGGCTATGAAAAACTTGTGGCAGATTCTGTTACAGGAGAAGATGCTAAAGCTGTTTCTCTGAAATGGGTGGATACTTCGATTGATTCGGGAATTACCTATTACTACCGTGTGCGGGCTGTGGATAAAGTTGGTAACGAAGGAGATGGAGAAAGATCCAATGGTATTACTGCTACTGAAAATGGTTCATCGTCAGAAGATCTAGGAGGAAATACAACACCAGCATCGTCGGCTAATTATTTTTACCATAAAGGTTCAATAGATACCGTTTGGATTAAATTAGATGGGGGAGAAACAGGAGTTCGTTTTCAGGCTGTTCGTGATAATATTTCTTATTTTGTTTTTCATCCAAATCTGGGAATGAGATATTTCGAGAGCGGCAGAGGATATATTTCACCGGACACACTTAGAAAATGGGGGTGGGTATCGGCAGCTGATCCTGATAGTGTCTTTTTTATTTTTGATTATGCAAACTATAATGGTATAAGTATTGATCCTAATTTTGTAAGCGGACATTCCTATTTCCGTCGAGTTATCAGGGAATACAGTTCTAACACTGATACCACACGGCTTGGTAAAATTATTCCTGATTGTTTCTCTCCCGAAGATATTCGTAATCTTCGAATAGAAGCTGTTATTAATGATCCGGATTTTCAGAATCCTGCAATGGGATATACGCGTTGGGCGTTTAAATTATCCTGGGACCCTGCAACCGACGCACTTAGCGGTCTTAAACGATATCATGTTTACAGGTATGTAGAGGAAATAGATACTGGTTATATTGAGCTCGATTTACCAAAAGATTTTACAAAAACCTCTTTGCGTGATTCGCTGGTTTCTAGAGATAATACAATAGCAAATCCCATTGTCTTTTACAAGGTGGTGGCCGAAGATAATGCGGGTAATTTACGTGATTTAAAGACTACAGATTGGGAAGTTCATGAAAGAGCTCTCAGTGGACCACTATTGACGTTTACCGATACTAATTTATCAGATATCTATCCTCACGATCCAGCAAAAGTAGATACAATCTTTACAAGACAAAATTTTGTGATTTTTAAGCTAAAGAATTTTGATACACAAGATGTCACGGGTTATATAGTTTCTATCAATGGGAGTGAAGTAACCCCTGCTAGTATAGTAAGTAAAGATACATTGATAGTAAATCTTCCCTCCGATGAAGTTCTAAAAATTAAAGTCAGGGCTTTGTATGCCGGAAGAAGGTCCAGTGTCTGGTCCCCTGTTAAAGTTGTTATCCGCGGGTTAAATAAGCCACCGTATAATTTTACAGTCTGGAACGATTCAACTTATTGGAAAGGTCACATATATATGAAATGGGAACGTTCCTCACTTGACGTAATGAGTTATTTGGTGTGGCGGGATAGTAGTCTTGTAGGCATTGTAAAGTCAACAGATAAGGCGGATATAAATTGGACAGATTTTTACGGGCGTAACGAGTTGACTGGCCAACCAGGCGATACGCTATGGGCTTATCGAATGTATCATTATAAAGTTCAAGCAATCAATGTTCTTGGAGATACAAGTGATTTTTCGAGTATAGACTCGGCTTACTGTAATCGACCTGATTTTGTTGATTCCAACCAGGTTAAAATTGAAAACGGCAAATTTATAATAGTAATCTACTGGAAAAGGCCCTATCCTAATCTGGTGTCAGACAATTATACAACAATAGTTCGGGTCTACCAGGACAGTTTAACGCAATTAGTGGCTACTGACACAGTAACAGATGATAAAACATGGTATACTTATAGTACAGCTAATCCTGGGCATAATTACATTTTTCAGGTTAAAGAATTTCCAAATAACCTTGTTGGAAGAAGCAGCGGTTGGTCGCAACCGTATACTGTATCTTTAAGGACTTTAAAAGCAGATATATTATCTCAACCCAGAGGTAAAATTTTTGTAAAATGGGATTCTACTCTTGTTGATAGCTTTAAGGTAAGTTCTTTTCTTTTGCGTCGTACTTTAAACAAACAGATTTCGGATATGGTTTTATCCAATAAAGTTTTTTCATACATGGATTCCAGCAGTTCTTTAAAACACGGCAGGATATATAATTATAATATTTTTGCTCTGGATAGCTTGAACCAGGTAATTGCTGCTAATACAATGAGTGCAATTTGTGATACAGGTTCTGTATTTATTCCTGAAATTCTTCCATTTCCTGGCAGGTATTTTAATAATTCTGATTCTGTTTCAGTATCGTGGGTCTGGCATGATCCAGATGGTAAAGAATTAGACGACACAACAAGAGGTGCAGATTCTCTGAAAATAGAAGTTAGTCTTCACAATAAATTTCCTTCTCTGGCAGGGATAACCGAAAGTACCGGATGGTTTCCGGCGGATGTTAATAATCGTTCTAAAAAAGTGAAAATTCCAAAAGCTGTAAGCTCGAGCAATAACAAAATAGTGTACTTCCGAATAACAGCCAAAGATAAATATGGACATCCTTCGGAAGATCTCTGGTCGACAGATTTTTATAAAATGAAAACGGCAATTTACGATACTGTTCCACCACGGTTAGTGAAAAATTTTGTTATTTCTTCTTCGGAAGCATATTATAAAGTGCCTGACAGTATAATTGTTCATCTGGAATGGAACGACAGTAGCTTGTTTCATAGAGATTCCCTTGTTATAGATAATATTGCTTTCTACAGAATTCTGCGTTCTTATAATGGATATCAATATACTATTGGAATTAAGCCTGCTCGGGCAGACGTTGTTCATTATAGTTTTTCCGATACATTAAAGAATGCAGAATATAAGTGGCAAATAATAAGTGTGGATAGCGCCGGGAATTCAACTTATAGTGGATGGATTGGGCCAAATCATTTTTTAGAAACACCTTTCTCACCGAATCCAGAAGGTTTCAAGAAATGTTCACTTCAGTATTCAGCGCCAGATTCGACTGATCTCGAATACTTTTTCGAAATTGCCATGAGTCCAGACCATTTCCGTTTGGCTTACGAAATGGGGGTCGATGAAATCGGTAGTCGACTGCTCTGCCGGAGCGGATGGATCGATAGTACTGGGTTTATCTGCACCAGTGGTTGGGGAGCAATCGTTATGGATACCACTTGGTTCAGGGTGAAAGTCCGACAGGATACGATTTGGGAAAGTGGATGGTCTTCTGTTGCTTATTATACTGAAAATGAAGGTAACCCTCCTGGGAAAGATAAAATGAATCCGGGAAATGATATACCTACAGATTTTGAAGTTAAACAAAATTTTCCCAATCCCTTCAATAGTCAAACAGTAATTTCTTATAAACTTCCAGAAGCTGCTTCTATAAAAATACGAGTATATAGTATTATAGGAACATTGGTTAGGACGCTGGTAGAAGAAAACCAATCTGCTGGTTCTTATTCTGTTGTCTGGAATGGAAGAGATGACTGGGGAAGAAGCGTCGCCACTGGAATTTATTTAACAAAAATAATTATGAAAACCGATAAAGGTGAGACTTTTGAGAAAATGATTAAAATGATGATGATAAAGTAATGTAAAATATCCAATCGAATTGGAGACAAATCGATGAAGAAGTTGTTCTTAATAGGCTTAGTGGTAGTGGGATTTTATTTTGTTGCTTCTTGGCCAGTAATGAGCCAGACTAGAAGTAAACAGGTCTGGAGAACTCCCGAGCGGGTGGAAATGCTTTTACAGAAGATGAATATGGATATTGAACCCACACTTCCTCCGCCGCGTCTTGTTCCCGAACGGGAATATACATGGGGTTGGGAGAATACGATTTACTGGTATGGTGACAGTGTAAGAGTTTGGTTATCACAAATAGGGAGTACTCTTCTTTTCTTTGAAGCGCGGGCCAACTATGCAGATACAGAGCTATGGGGCTTTGTCAATGCCGATGTGGATTCAGCTACTTTTGTAGATCTTCCAGAAGGCATTCCTATTGAATACCGTGTCAGGTATTTTGCTCAAGATTCGATTGGCCGATACCAGGTGAGTTACTGGTCGTCTCCTGAAACTTCTATTCAGGATGCAGAACCGCCGGTTGTGGATAGGGAAAGGTCTGGAGTTTTAGATCTTGAGGAAAGCGGAGGCAAAAGATGGGTAAATGGACCTGCAATTCGGATTAGAGTAGTAGCAACGGATTCTACATTTGGGAAAGTAATGCAAATTGCTATTCGTGAGAAAAGTGCCGCGGTGGATGATACTCTTTTCTATGATATTGATACTCCCAGTATGAATGTTGATACTGTTATTCCGTACACAATGAGATCCCCACAGAAAATTCCTGTGACACTAAGCTGGTGGGCTTACGACGTTGCTGAACAGCCGTCTCTTCAACAATCTGTTTCAATTTTTTGGTGGCCACCTGAGGAAGGAAAGGGTAGATTAATATGTTTTCCGAATCCTTTTAATCCTGACCAGGGTGGGATTTCAACTATTAAAGTGGGCGTTTCCGGGGTCACTGAAGCCGAGATATTTGATCTTTTTGGTAATTTGGTTCGAGTTCTCCATAAGGATCCTTCGGCAAGTTTTTTTGAATGGGATGGAAAGAATGGGAGAGGTGATATGGTTTCTAAAGGAGGATATTTTTGTGTTGTTAAAGGCAATCCCCAACTTTACTGTAAAATTGCTGTATTAAGGTAACCTAAACTGTTGAGAGAATGATGAAAATAAAAAGTTATAGAAGAATTTTAATAGTGGTAGCCTTTATTCTTGGCTATCCATTATCTCTCTTTGCTCAGGGAGATGGGGGGGGCGCAGGAGCTTTTCTGCGATACGGTATAGGGGGGAGGGCTTTGGGAATGGGGCGCGCATTTGTAGCTGTAGCAAACGATGCCAGTGGTGTTTATTGGAATCCTGCCGGCTTAGTGGGGGCAAAATGGATTGAAATTACTTCGATGTATTCAAATCTTTATTATGATAGTCAGTTTACACATTTTGGTTTTTTGATTCCAAGACCTGCTAAGAATGTCAAAGATAAAGTAGCGAAGTATCTTATCGGTCCTTCTTCTGCACTTGCCTTTGGATGGATAGGACTTTCCACTGCAGGCTATGAGCAACGTACAGACACAGGGGTATTATTAGGGAATTTTGGGCTCACTGAAAATGCTTTTTTCTTGTCCTGGGCAAGAGAAGAAGTAGGTTCGTGGGGAATTTTCAGGTATGGAACGAGTTTAAAAGTTGTAAATCAAAATTTCCCTGGGCTTGTTTCTTCTTCATCGATGGGAATTGGTGAACTTCAGCGCGATTGGTCTGGAGGAGTTGATGTTGGGTTTATGTTCCAGCCCATACATGCCCCTATTTTTAGAGTATTTTCGCTTCGTTACCTTTTGCCCCTTCGACTTGGGTTAGCAATACAAAATCTTGTCCAGCCCAGCTGGGATAAGTTAAACGGTCAGAGAGATCTCTTCCCACGAGTCGTTCGTTTTGGTTTTAGTTATAAATGGATAGTGAGAGACTGGATTCCAGGGAGTTGGGTTGCCCTTAAACGTTTAGTAGGTAGAACGCAGTTTCTTTTTGCGTTCGATAGAGAGTTTTCCAGCAAAACTAGGGCAGGAAATTATTTTGGTGTTGAGGGTTTTCTTCCTCTTTCACAAAAAGGGTTTGCATTGTTCCCCCGAGTTGGTTTTAATAACCGCTCGGACAATACTTCTTTTGGAATAGGAATTTCCATGCCTTTTGCTTCGTCAGCAATTGTTAGAATAGATTATGCTTATAGCCTTCATTCTTATTTACCCGAAGATAACAGATTTTTTATGACTCTTCAAATGGGTAATAAGATGGGTGCTAAATACTTCCAGAAAAACGCTGAACGGAAGGGTATAGGAAAAGATGAGGTTCGGAAGTATCTTTTACGTGTTTTGGCGGAGTATCCTAATGGTTATATAAAGGATGCTGTTAATACTCTAGCAGAAATAGATGATACCAGCCGTGCTCAACGATACTACGATCTTATTGGAGGCTTGGGACGAGCCAGATTATTGTTTAAAGAAGCCAAGGCTTTGTTGAAAAATGGTAAGATAAAAAAGGCCAAGAAAAAAGCTTCTGAAGCTGCCGAGGAGTATGCTCCAATTTTTATGGAGCCCGAACACTCGTTGAGTGATAAAGAGCTCCTGGATTATGGAGAAGTACTTGTTATTGCCAATCGCATGAGAGAAGCAAATACCGTGCTGGACGAGGTGGCAAAGCCATCAGTGAGACTTTACTATCTTCTTGGAATATGTAAAAAAGCTCTGGGAGATTGGGATGGTGCAATCGAGATGTTCGATAATGTTATTAAGAAACCCGAGGAAGAGCAAAATTTACACAGTATGGTTTGTCTATCGTTCCTTGGATTGGGAGAAGCTTTGGTAGCAAAAGAGCAGTATCAGTCTGCTCTTACAACGCTTAATGTTTTGTTAAAAAGGTATCCGTATAATCTTGATCCCGAGTACCCGCGTTATCCTATTTTTAAAGATAATTATATTTCGGATGATGCTCAGTTTCTTGTAGGGCTTTCTCTTATGATGGAAGCTGATTCTATGATGAAAGTTAATTCTACGCTGGGAATTAAATTAATGGAATCAGGAATAGCTTCTTTAATGAAAACACAAAGATTCTATCCTAAATTGGAGTATGGACAGTTTGTAGATGCAAATGGTGAGAATTTAATTGAATTGTTATATAATAAAGACTGGTGTCAACTTAGCGTTGTACTTCGACGATTTTTGAAAGAATATTATAAAAATCATAAGTGGCCGCCAAATGAAGAATGATAGGTTATTCAATATAAGAGAGATTTTATCCAGGTAAGACTGGGAATTGGTATTAAATACTCAAAATATATAAGGACTTATGAGAATATATAATTATTTTTTCCCTTTGCTAATTTTCTGGACGCTTCCTCTGTTTGCTTGTGGAGGAAGATTTTCTATTGTTAATTCTCCACAAAATCAGAAGCCTCGTCCTTTTGCTCTTCTTGCTCCCAGGGATAACGAACAGATAGCAGAGGGGATTGTCTCTTTTATATGGGAGAATCGCGGTGATCCAAACCCACCTGATTTCAAAGTGCGGAGTTATGTAGTTAATTTCTGGTCTAAAAAAAAGGGGTTTGGGAAGACTTTTACAGTTTTCCCAAAAGATACCAATAAGATTGTTCAATTAAAACTCAATAATTTCCGGAGGATTTTTAACCGCAGGGGGAAATATTACTGGAAGGTAACTGCCTATAATGTGGAGGGAAATTATAGAACTTCAGAAACCAGAAGTTTTGTGGTAAAGTTTTCTAATTTTCGTTGGAATCTTGTTTCAGAAAATTATTCATACGGTATTAGATTCCAGTATACGCATAGACTCCGTTTGCCCGAATATAAAAAATTTCTCAAAAAAGTATATCCTACAATACCGATGCGTAGTTTTTCGGATATAAGCCTTGTTTTTAGACAGGGTAGAGCATTAAAGTTTGAAGAACGGTTTCTTCTTTTATCTCAGGCAGGTGTAGGATGTGAAGTGTTATCCAAACTTAGATTAATAAGAAATCTCTATTTTTCTCTTTATCCATATGTTGGTGCTTTATTTTCCTCTTTTTCCAGAGGGTTAGAGAATTATACAAGTGTGTCATATTCAATGTACGTGGGTGGTGATTTAGTAATAATGCCAAGAGGATATGTTACTTTTAAAGGAAGCTGGATTCCCACTTATAACATTCGATATTCTGAAACAGATGGTGGGTTGCGAACTTTTCAGGGTAGGGGATGGGAAGTAGGAGTTAGAGTCATTATTCCTCGTACGATATTAAATAATTTTAAATTTCTTGGTATGGAATTTGATTTTCAACGGATGCCGTTAGAAATTTATTTTGGCGATATTCGCGATCAATACAGTGGTACTCTTATGAAAATGCGGCGTGTAAGCATAGAGTATCTTCTATAGGAATAATAAGAAAAAACTCGATTGAGTTTGAAACGGAGGATTAAAGAATGATACTAAGAAAGTGGTTAATTGGATTGTTTCTTTTCATCCTTTTCTTTGGGCAACTGAATGTAACATATGCCCTTGGAACCAATGAGAAGATCTATAGAATTCACATTATGGATGTTAATCGTGTGATTCATAAAAACTGGCTTGGTATCCCTCGTACGGTGGATTGCACCGTTACCTGGCAGGTTTATGAGAAAAAAGAAAGCGGATGGATGCCAGTGGATGCTTCTTCTTTTTCTATGTATCGGGTTATATGCACTGGAGAAGGAGCCGCAGACAAACAAAATCAGGTTGAAACTAAAGGGAATCTTTATACTTTCTATGGGAAAAAAGTTGGGAAAAAATATAGTTTTTTTGTAAAAGGATATGTGGGGAATAAGTTAAAAGCACTTTCTGATACACTCTGGGTGCAAACCGGGAGATTGAGAGCTGACGGACAACCTTCTAACTTGACTCACTGGCACCATTGGATTCCATTTAACGGACGAATTTTACTGGCTATAATTGGGAGGGCAAGGTTTTTTGACGGAGCGACCAAGGCCGGGAAAATGGCTTTTCACCTTATCTGGAATTTTCTTCTGGCAGGACTTATTATATGGTTTTTCTTTTGTATACCTCAACTTAGGTTAGGTAAAGTTTTTCCATTGGAAAACGGTCTTATTATAGGCAGAAGCTATGATAAGGTTTACGAACACGGAGAATCAAAAGAATTTAGAGCAATCCTTGAGGGATGGAGGAATATTGTAAGAAAAGCGAATAATAATATACGTCGGGAGTTGCAACAGGGTGCAAAAACAAATATTAATGATATTGAAGGCGCCAATGCAGAATTCTGGCGGGATGAGGGGTCGGATGTAATTCGGGATTTGATCGACCGTATTTCTAGACCCAGTATGAGACGTTTCCCTGCAGCAAGGATTATTCAGGCAGGTCTGGAAAATCATGAACTTGGTGGTTTTCATTGGATGGAAGTTTCAAAAGAAGTAGATCGTGCGATAGAAAATCGTGCTTCCTCAGAACTTGAACGTCTCAGAAGGAAAACTCTTTTAGATTGGTTGTGGAACTTGGGGACATTAGCACCTTTGATTGGACTTTTTGGTACAGCAACAGGAATTTCCAATGCTTTCGCAACACTCACGTTTCTCAGAGCCGATATTACACAGACGGATCTTGTTAAAAGATTAGCAGGCGGTATTTATGAAGCTCTCTGGACCACAATTGCAGGGTTGTCTGTTGGTATTTTTCTTATGCTTATTTATTACTATTATCAGGGTAAATTGAACTGGATTTACTCCAAATGGGAAGAATTGTACGTTTATGTTACTGAACGATTATAAATATATATTAAAGTTAAATAATTGGTGGATATATTATGGCTTTTGTTTGGAAAGATGAAAAAAAAGGGCTGAGCCTTCCCGGATTAATAGATATTATTTTTCTTCTTCTTATTTTTTCTTTGGTTACACTTTCTGTGTCTCAAACAAATATAGAAACGAAGAAACGAGGCAGCAAGCGTATTGACTTTGATTTACCCGAAACAAAAACCGGAGAGACAGAAGAGACTAACGAGATTTTGCAGACCCTTATGTTTCAAATAGAGGATGTTGACTCTACGCATGTTAGAAATGCGAAGATTGTTTTTGTTCTCCTACCATCGGTGAAAAATTCAATAACTATTAAACAAGCTAAATTAAAAGCGATACAGGATTCTCTTTTTGCTGTTTTCCCGGAGAATTTTTTAAACTTAACTGATAGGGAATTTAAACAGACTAAAGCATGTCGATTAATACATTCACAGATTAAAATGTATAAAGAGAGTCATTTTTTCAAACCCAGTTTTACAAATTCTGTTGAAATACGCGCTGTAAAAGATACAGAATTCCGTATTGTCAATTTTATTATGGAACAGTGCAGTGCTTACGGTGATACAATTCCTCAAATTGTACTGCGTACTATGGCTGGGAAAGAGGTAGTAAATGGCTTTTAAACGTAATAGAGAAAGAAAAAGGACGATCGAATTAGTCTCTTTTATGGATATGATTTTTATCCTGTTGGTATTTTTTTTGGTGACAAGTTTTGTTATCAGAACTTCCTATCAGGAGAGAAGTCTTTACGTTCCTACACCGAAGAATACTCTGGGTAGAGCTCAGATTCTTATTCAGCTTATAGGTAACGATCGTGTATTCTGGATGGATGAAAGTGCTTCGGATCTAGTAAGCAAAATTGAAGAAAATTATGGCTACCTTTCTCCTGTTCATCTGAGAAATAAGATTCTTTCTGAATTGATAAAACAAAATAGTTTCTCTTTTAATAAATTAGGCGAAAAACTTGAAAATTTGAGAACTCGTGCTGAGAAAAATCCTTCTGCCAAATTTTTTGTCCTTATTCGTTCTCCAAACGATATGCCTTATTTTCGTATTGTGGATATTATAGCAAAACTGTCAAATACCAAGTATAGAAACATTAATTATGGCTGCGTAGGGGGAACAATAGCACAGATTAAAAAATGCAAACGGATTTACATTGTGGCAGAAAAAGATTCAAATGGGAAAAAGAGGAAGAATATCCGAATAGATTTTTAAGGCGGTTGTTTTTGTGAAGCAGTTTAATTATAAGAAAATTCTACTCTGGGGTAGTGTAGTTTTTTTTATTATAGTGATTCTTTTATTAGGATGGCGGGAATATGCTATTTCGCAGCTTCCATTCGATGATTTACGAATTCCTCCTCTCGGAATAGAAGAAAAATTAGAAATTCCGCCCCGACCAGGGATACAGGGAATTATTATTAGAGGGCCTGAGATTCATTCGCTTGTGTTTGAAATTGATCTTTCCAAACCTGGAGTTCGTTCTCTGGATTGGAATGCGCTTACACAGATTGATCCAAATACTGATGTAAAAGTAAGTTGTCGTGTAAATATACGTGGTAGATTGGTTTTTTCTCAGGCAGATATTCTTATGGAAGGTCATACAGAAGCAGGCCTGATGATTCAACGTGCGTTGAGAACATGGATTTATAGGCCGTATAAATCTGGTATCATTAGATTCTGGTTTAATCTTCCTTCTAAAGGACGAAAGTTAATAATCGATATAACAGGTCTCCGTCGAAGAGGAGATATCCCCCTGTATGTTCCTGTTTATAATGGGAAACTTTATTCTATTGATGGGATACCTGTAAGTGAAGTTCAGGTAGGTAAGTATTTTTAATTACTAACTATAAAAAAGTGAGGTTTATCTGATGCGTTTTTTGCTCAGAGTATGGTTCTTAAGTTTATTAGTTATTTCGGTGTCTCTGGCTCAACAATTTTACAAATCGAAAGGGTTGAGTCTTTTTAATCAGGGAAACTATAACGCAGCGATTGATTCTTTACTGCATTGGGCTGACATTCACACAGGTGAAAGTGGTATTGCCTATTATTATGTTGGTGAATGCTATTACAACTCAGGATTAGAAGCAGCAACTTCATCACAGGCAATAGATTTCTTTAAAAAAGGAATTACCTATTTTGATAAAGCTGTTCGACAAGCAGATCTTTTGTCTCTTTATCCCGAAAAAAAGACTGAAGCGGTTTATAAAAAGGCCTGGTCTTATTACAGACTGGCTGAGATGGAGAAAGATCCTTTGCCTTCTCTAATGCTATCAAATAGAACTTTTACTGAATTATCAGTTTCCCTTAGCGATACTATAGGAGTTTATGCTTTACATATGGCAGGTGAAACACGTTTGAGGATTGCCAATTGGAAACGCATCCAAATGCTTCTCTCGGCCAATGTAGGAGAATCTATTATATTAGCAAAAGAAGCACTTCAGAATATCAAAAGCGCTGAAAACGCTTTTAAGCAAGTAGCTAATTCTAGAATAATTTCAAATCACCTCAAGAGCTGTGCGCTTCTGGAGTATCAGAATAGCTTATTTGAAGAGGGAAAAATATATCAAAAAATGAACCCAGAAGTTTTCAGAGAACTCAAAGATCCACAAAAAGAAAAGACACCTGAGGAAACGGCGATTAAGATTTTTTATAGAGTAGGTTATAAATCTGTTCTCAATTCTATGGGCAGTCTTTTAAAAGCTAGATTTAAACCAATAATTACCTATTCAGAAGCTGTTAAGTATTTGAATATTTATTTGTTGACTGGTGAAGTTAAGGACAAACAATCTTTGAATAGTACATTGGACAGTCTTAAATGGGTTAGTTTCAAGGATGAAAAGTTCTTTATCGAAGCCAACAGAGATCATAGAGAAAATAGTGAGAATGAGAGTTTTTTAAACCTTGCAGATTTAAGAAAAAGTTTTTATGCCAAAGCTGGAGAAGCTTTTCCTGAAGCATGGTACTGGTTGGGACGAGTTCAATTTGTTGTTAATGCTAAAGAGAGTGAAACTCAATTTGAACGATTTTTACAGGAAACCAAAAACAATTTGTCTGAGCCAAGATTAGCTTTTCTACAGGAAGATGCGAAATATCGTATATTTCTCCTTAGGTTTGATCAAGATGCAGCTAAGCCAAGGAAGCTTAAAATTCTCAAAAAAGAGATAGAAAAATTTAACCCACAATATCCTTTGGTGCAGGGGAGGCTTAAATTACTTTTTCAATTGATCCGCATAGGTTTAGGTGAGCCAATTTGGGGACAAATTTTGCAGGCTCCCAGCACAGGTGACCGTTTAAAAGACGCATTTATTCTTATCCGAAATATGATGGTCCGGGCTGCTCGGGTGACCGGTAGGGAAAGAGTACCGTACTTAAAATATCTGGATAAGCTTTTTCAGATTACTCAAGATAGAAGTTCGGATGCCACTTCCTTTTATCGAGGGCTTTCTCTTTTTCTGAAAGCTGAAATACAGGAAACAAGTCAGGCCAAACGTAAATTCTATTTTTCTGCTGCTGATGTATTGAAATTATCCCGGGGGAACTATCAACGGGAGGGAATGTATGTTCAGGCCCGAAGTTATTTTGCAGCTGCTAAACATGAATCTACTCCTGATAAAAGGGAAAAAGTATATGCAAAGGCAAAGCCCCTTTTTATTCAATTAATCAATAATTATAGAAGCTTAAGATCAGTTTACTATCTGGGTGAGATATTCCGTATTGAGAGAAACGACTTAGCTGCTCGTCGTTGTTACGAAGTAGTAATGAAAAAAACAAAAGGCAAAAGAGGAGGTGAATTTTGGTATAATAATGCCCTTGCTGGCATGGAGAGCTGTGGCTCAGCCGGCGATCTTACAAAGTTGAAAGGGATTAAGATCGATGAAGCGATATTCCCGGAGAAACTTCTTATAGAGAATGGTGAAAATATTTCCTTGGAAAGATTTGCCGATCAGGATTACATTCGTAAGCAATACTGGCAGGAGGCCATTGATTGGTTGATGAAATTCTCACTTCCCAAACTTACACTTTACCCTTCTGCTTTTAGGCTTTCGCACTCACGTTTCAACAAAAGAGCATATAGAATGCTTTCTGCCGGTATACATGAAAGAGTTGGCAATATTACTTCAGGCATACAACTTCAGATTGTACTTCCCACCGGAGTGCCAGAGGATGTAACAGTAACTCTTAATGGAATGGTTCTACAAAAAAACAAAGAAGGGTTTTACCAAAAAAGACGACTTCAATTAAATCAAGTGGTTGAAATCAAAGTTAACAATAGTTTTTGTTATCCTTTTTTTGAAATACATCGTCTCATACGGCCTGGATTGGAGCATAGAATTATTTGTCTTGTGCGAAAAGCTCATTTTGTCCCTAGCGGTATAGGGATTGAGTCCGGTATAAATATTATAAATTTTGCTGGCCGCTTAGATGATAATACTATTTTACAATCAAATGGTATGATTTTATCGCAGTCTACATTTCTTTATAAAGATTTTCAATCAGATGTTTCCTACAGGGATTTTGTTTATTCAAAATTTTTAGATAAGTATCTTGTCGTAAATAGCGGAATGGAGAATCTTTTACTTTACAGAAACGATTCTATATTATCGAAGGATGAAGAGTTCCCGTTAGTTTTCCCCGGTGATACCAGTAAAATAAAAAGTCCTGAAGGAATTACCATTGATTCCAAAGGAAATATTTATATCGTAGAATGGGCGAATCATAGAGTTTCTGTTTTTAATAATGATGGTTCATATCTTTATTCTTTTGGGAAGTTCGGCCGTAATGTTTCTACGGAAATAGGAAAGCCGGTTCATTTTGTTTTCCCAACACGTATTGCTGTTGCTGAGGATGTTGAAGGTGTTCTTGTGGGGGGAAAACGTGTATATCGAGATCCCCAGATCTTTGTTGCGGATCGTTATGGAATCCAATTAGTTGACATACATGGAAACTACCTGGATACGGTTGTGCAATCAGGAATGAATAGAGGTGCTTTTTACGACATAGTTGTACGTGGATATAGTACAAATAGTCGTTTGTATGTAGTAGATAGAAAGGAAGGAAAAGTTAAGCGATTCATAGCAAAACCACTGGAGGTAAAGTAAACCCCAAATTAAGCGGTAAGAGATCGATTTATAGCTATTCTTGCTCATCTACGGATAGGATGTGGTTTGCGTACGGAACGTTGCTTATCCGTTAATTCGGGGTAAAAGTTCTCAGAAGTCACTAATTAAGCAGTCTATTTCCTGGTTTGTCAGTTTTCTCTCTTCCATCCCGATTCTGTGTTGAAGGAATAATCTTTGCCAGTGGGGCTTTACTCTGGATCGGGGTCTAATGCATTCGTTTTCTATTAAAGCAAAAGTAATTGTTAATCCTGACTCGAAACCAAGACGGGTCAAAAGATATTTAAGGCAGTCTCTTCGTATCCTGCGCCATAATGGATTTGAGCTTTCTGTTTATTTCACAAAAGGACCTGGAGAAGTTCCGCCTGCTGCCAGAGATGCTGTTGCGCAGGGATTTGAGGCTGTTATTGTGGTGGGGGGAGATGGAACAATTAATGAAGTAATAAATGGTATTGTCGGTAAAAATGTAACGTTGGGGATTCTTCCCTGTGGGGGAAGTAATGTACTGGCCCGTGAGCTCCAGATTCCAATGAATATGGTAGAGGCTGCAAAAGTGTTGGCCAAAAAAAACAAACGAAGAATCGATCTGGGAGTGATTAACGGTAGATATTTTTCAATGATGGCCAGTTGTGGATACGATGCTTACGCTGTTAGTCGCACCAGTTTGAAAGTGAAAAAAGTTATTCATCGTTATGCATATGTATGGGCCGGCATTAAAGATTTTTTTGGATATCAACCCACTGAGATTACTGTAGTTATTGACGGCGGTAAGGTTATTGATAAAGGTACTTTTGTTATAGTTGGGAACACTCATTTCTACGGCGGCACCCACCAGGTTACTCCTTTTGCTGAAATAGATGACGGTTTTCTTGACCTTTGTATTTATAAAGGCAAAATGCAATTGGGACTGGTACATTTTGCACTTAGTATGTTATGGCGTCAGCACCTTAATCTTAACAATGTGAGTTACTATCGAGTTAAACGAGTGGAAATGAGTTCTTCTAAGCGTACCCTGGTTCAGGTAGATGGCGACTTATTGGGGGAGCTTCCCATGACTACAGAAATTGTCCCCGGGGCCCTGGAAGTTTTTTGTTAACAAGTAAAAAAGTAAAGTGCTAAATAGGGGAACTATAATGAACAGTGATGATATAAGGCGATCGGTAATTGCTGGAGCATGGTACCCTGGCAATAGCAATTTGCTTCGAGAGACGGTTGAGAGCTACTTTGCTAGGATTAAGGGAAAACCTGTTGAAGGTGAAATTGTAGGAATTATTAGTCCCCATGCCGGTTATCCCTATTCTGGACAGGTAGCTGCATACGGATACAAACAGCTTATAGGTAAATCCTTCGATGTAGTAGTGATTCTATCGCCGTTTCATCAGATGCCAGTTGGAGGGTACATGGTTAATTCCGCTTCCTATTACGCGACGCCGCTGGGAAAAGTGCCAATAGAAAAAGAACTCCTCGAACAGATTGCAGATGAAGTCGAATTAACATTTATTTCTTATGAAACAGAACACTCAATAGAAATCCAGCTGCCATTTTTGCAGGTAACATTGAAAGAGTTCACACTTCTTCCAATTATGATAGGTTTGGGGAATGTTTATGGTTGTCAGGATATTGTGAAAGCTCTGGTAAAAGTATTGAAAGGCAGGAAATTTCTACTCATTGCCAGTACAGACCTTCATCACATACCTGATTATGATGAGGTGGTTAGAAGAGATAAAGCTGTGATAGAAGCGCTTTTAAGCTTTGATCTTACTCGCATTAGAGAAGTTTTGAGTCCTGATGATTGTAGCGTATGCGGGAAAGTTCCCGTTTCAATTGTGGTTGATACTGCTCAAAGGATAGGGGCAAATAAGCTCATAGTACTTCATCATACTAACTCTGGAGATGTAACCGGAGAAAAACAACCCGGGCAATATACGGTTGGCTACCTTTCTGCGGTGATTGTAAAATCTTAGACACAAGATCCCTCCTGAATGTTTCATCTCCCAGAAGACAGGAGAGTTGGTCTTTGGTCACCATGAAGGTAACTAATATTATCAAAGCCAATCTGAATCACCTAATGGATCATAATCAGGAGTGGATGAGAAACATCATCCCCAGCTCCCACACTGGTCAGTACAAATACAATCTCATCTCCCCCCATGCACTCCACTATCAGGTTATTGATCTTTTGACTGCTACGTCTTGCCCAGAAAGCTGTTTACGAAACGGATCGGAAGATCCCGATCAAGCTCATTGTCGTTGGTATACAGGGTGAAATTTTAAAAGAAGAGTGGATTTAAGGAAAAATGGAGAAATAAAAATGGAAAGCTCAAAATCTGTGGATAGAGGTTTGCCATTCAAATATGCTGACATAATCGACTATCAGAAGGATTCTATTGTAAGCAAGACCCTGATTGAGCAGAAATCGGGGAATATTACTGTTTTTGCATTTGACAAAGGACAGAAGCTAAGCGAACATACGGCACCCTTTGAGGCCTTAGTGGAAGTTGTGGATGGAGCTGGTATTATTACTATAGATGGTTCTGACTACCGGCTCGAGACTGGTCGGCAAATCATAATGCCGGCAAATATCCCGCATGCAGTCAAAGCAGAAGAGCCATTCAAGATGGTCTTGATTATGGTCCGGGGATAAATAAACATTGATGAGTTCACTCTAAAAAGGGGCTAAAGCTCCTGGATAATATTAGTTGTTTGATTTATCCTCCGCCCTGAAGGACGGAGCTAATTAGCAACAAAACAAGGGAATAGCCCCGACATTTATGTCGGGGGAAAAGAATAAATAATCATTTTTCCGAAGCCCTTTAGGGCTTTTTAGAGTGAACTCATTGATTTTATTTTTTACTCATTATATATTATGATATCAATTGTTGAATTGCTATTTGAGATACATAAAGGAGGAGATGATCTAATGAAAGCACGGAAAATTAAAGAGAACATCTACTGGATGGGAGCGGTGGATTGGGACAGACGGTTGTTCGATTCTTTGATCCCACTTCCTGATGGAACGAGCTACAACGCTTACCTGATTGAGGGGAATGAGAAGACAGTGTTAGTCGACTCTGTGGACCCCAAGATGGTAGATGTGCTCATGTCTCAATTGGAAGAGGTTCCCAACATCGACTACCTTATCGCCCACCATGCCGAGCAGGACCATTCCGGAACGATTCCTCATGTTCTGAAGAAATACTCAGATGCAAAAGTAATCGCCACGCCCAAGGGGAAAAGCATGCTTATTGATCATTTGTTAATTCCTGAGGAGAAATTCATAACCGTCGAGGATAGTGAGATGCTATCGTTGGGGAACAAAACCTTAGAGTTTATCCATACGCCCTGGGTGCATTGGCCGGAAACGATGGTGACGTACCTTCATGAGGACAAGATACTCTTCACGTGTGACTTTTTCGGTTCGCATCTAGCGACGTCTGACCTGTACGTGACTGACGAAGGACGCGTCTACGAAGCGGCCAAGCGTTACTACGCGGAGATAATGATGCCTTTTCGCACTGTTATCAGAAAAAATCTGGAGAAACTGAAAGGCCTCAAGATAGACATAATTGCACCGAGCCACGGGCCCATGTATGACAATCCTGGTTTCATCATTAAAGCTTATGCTGATTGGGTTTCGGAAACCCCTAAAAACGAAGTGGTTGTTCCATACATTTCGATGCATGGAAGTACAAAAAGGATGGTGGAATACTTAGTTGGTGCGCTGGTAGAAAGGGGAATTACAGTACATCAGTTTGATCTGGCAGCCACTGATATTGGTAAACTTGCTATTACTCTCGTTGATGCTGCGACAATTGTCATCGGGACACCCACAGTACATGTGGGACCGCATCCTGCTATATTTTACGCTACCTATTTAGCTAATGTCTTAAGACCTAAACTGAAGTTCGCTTCGGTTATCGGTTCCTACGGCTGGAGCAGCAAAGTCATCGAGCAAATCGCTGACATGATTCCAAATCTGAAGGTGGAGATTTTGAATCCCGTCCTCGCTAAAGGATATCCAAAAGAAACAGATTTCAAGGCTCTGGACAGATTGGCGGATACCATCGTGGAAAAGCACAGAGAGCACGGTTTGTTTTAAGACTACGGATGTGTTCGGAAAAAGAAAATAGTTTCCACCCCTAACCCTGAGAGGGTTGAGATCAATAAAAAAACTGCTTGACATTCTTGTTTTTATTGTTATATTGATAATAGTTATTATTATTAAATAAACGGGTGAATCTGGTGGAGCGCAAAATTCTTAAATCCAGCAAACAGCGAGAACTGATCCTTCGTATATTAAGATCAACGAATTGTCACCCCACTGCTGATTGGATATATGAGCAAGCTCGTAAAGAAATGCCCAATATCAGTCTGGCGACGGTTTATAGGAATTTGAATCTGCTAAAAAATGCGGGGAAAATCAGGGAAATTTGTTTTGGAAGCGGTATGAGCCGATGGGATGGAGATGTCAGAGATCATTACCATGTGCGTTGTATTGAATGTGGACGTGTTGAAGATGTTCCTCATATTTTCCCAAGAGTTTCTACCGAAGAGATAGAAAAACTGACAGGATACGAAATATATTCTCATCGGCTGGAATTTTTGGGAATATGTCCACAGTGTCAAAAAAAGAATAAAGAAAAATAAATTTCTACTGATTTACCAAGGAATTCCATTTAAATATAAGGAGGTGAGCAAAATGCCAGTATGGGTATGTAAAAAATGCGGCTACAAAACAGAAGGGCGCTGTAGACCTAAAAGCTGTCCTAAGTGTGGTGCTCCCAAAGAGGAGTTTAGAAAAGAGGAGCCTAAGAACTAATAAGGAGAATTACTATCATGAAACAAATGACAGAGAAGAACTTAAGAGACGCTTTTGCTGGTGAAAGTCAAGCACACATGAGATATTTGATTTTTGCAGG
The DNA here is from genome assembly GCA_964473625.1 of uncultured bacterium. Taxonomy (GTDB): domain Bacteria; phylum Zhuqueibacterota; class QNDG01; order QNDG01; family DSAB01; genus CAYYPT01. The sequence continues at coordinate 20,457 of CAYYPT010000024.1, forward strand.
TAAAGCTGAACAGGAAAACAAACCGAACATTGCTAGACTTTTCAGGGCTATTGCTTTTGCAGAGCAGGTTCATGCTGCAAATCATCTCAAAACTTTGGACGAAGTTGGCAGTACTACTGAAAATCTTCAGACAGCAATAAATGGAGAGAATTTTGAAGTAGAAGAAATGTACCCTGCTTATGATTCTGTGGCAAAACTTCAGAATGAGAAAGGAGCGGTTAGATCAATTCATTATGCCATAGAGGCAGAGAAGATTCACTCAGCAATGTATTCAGAAGCGAAACAGGCAGCAAAAGAAGGAAAAGATGTGGATCTTGGAAATGTTTATATTTGTCCTGTATGTGGTTATACTGTGGAAGGAGAAGCACCCGACACATGTCCTGTTTGCGGAGCATCTAAAGAGAAGTTTGTGAAATTCTAAAAGCAAAGGAGGAGACCAAAATGGGAACAAAAGGAAGATCAATTGTTGAAATGGATGTTGATAAACTCATTGAACTTTTAAACAAAGCCTACGCAGATGAATGGCTTGCGTACTATCAGTACTGGATAGGTGCAAAGGTTGTGGCAGGTCCTATGAAGGAGGCGCTTATTACTGAGCTTACAGAGCACGCTGCTGATGAGCTTCGTCATGCTGATATGCTTGCATTGAGAATTATCCAGCTCGGAGGGACGCCGCTTCTGAAGCCAGAAGATTGGTATAAGATGACCAATTGTGGGTACGATCCACCTGAAGATCCGTATATTCGTTCTATACTGGAACAAAACATAAAGGGTGAACAGTGTGCAATCGATGTCTATAAAAAACTACTCGAAACAACAAAAGATAAAGATCCTGTTACTTACAATCTTGTACTGCAGATTCTTCAGGATGAAGTAGAACACGAAGAGGATCTTCAATCTCTTTTAGAAGATTTTCAGTCAATGATTGGTAAAAAGTAAAGAAGAAAGGAGTACAATTATGGAACAGCAACATTATACAATGCCTCTTCTGGGTGAGGATTTCCCAGAACTAAAGGTAACAACAACACAGGGGCCAATGGTAATTCCTAATGATTTTAAAGGTTCATGGTTTGTTCTGTTCAGTCATCCAGCAGATTTTACACCTGTCTGTACCACAGAATTTTATGCATTTCAAAAAAGATATGAAGAGTTCCAGTCAATCGGCTGCAAACTCATTGGCATGTCAATCGATCAGGTTTTTTCTCACATCAAATGGATTGAATGGATTAAGGAAAAGCTGGACATAGAGATTAAATTTCCTGTTATTGCTGCTAATGATCAAATTGCAATGAAACTTGGAATGCTTCATCCAGGTAAGGGAACAAATACGGTGAGAGCTGTGTTTGTCGTTGATCCGAAGGGAAAAGTAAGACTTATCCTTTACTATCCCCAGGAAATTGGACGCAACATTGACGAAGTTGTAAGAGCAGTAAAAGCACTTCAGATTTCGGATAAACAGGGTGCCATGCCAGCAGGATGGCCAAACAATGAACTTATTGGCGACAGAGTAATTGTGCCCCCGGCCTCGGATGTGAAAACAGCTGCAGAACGTCTTAAAAAATATGAATGTTACGATTGGTGGCTTTGTCATAAACCATTAGAAAGATAGTATGGGTGTTTCTAAAAGAAAATTGTCAGCGATCAAACACAGTCTGAGACTGTGTTTGATCTTCCATTGTTAAATTCGTAAGAGATGTAGAATAAAATGAAATATGTTATTATAGGAAACGGAGTTGCCGGAACAGAGGCAGCTATTTCTATCCGTAAAAACGATCCCTTCGGAGAAATTACACTCATTAGTAATTCAAGACATCGACTCTACTCCCGTCCCCGTTTAATTGACTACATGGCAGGTAGAGTATCTATGAAAGGGCTTATTCTTTACTCGGATAAATTTTATCAGGAACAGAATATAAATTGCATTCTGAATACCCATATTTCAGAACTTTTACCGGAGGAAAATTCTGTTCTTGACAACAATGGTGTCAGGTACTATTACGATCGGCTTCTTCTTGCGACAGGATCGCAGGCTTTTTGTCCGCCAATCAATGGGATAGAAGACAAAAAAGGAGTTTTTACTGTCCGGACCGTTCTTGATTGTGATAAAATTCTATCATACTGCCGTGACCTTCCCAATATTGTAGTTGTTGGTGGGGGTGTTTTAGGGTTAGAGGCTGCCGACTGTTTCAGGGTGTTGGGGAAAAATGTTTCGGTTATCGAAGTCTCCCCATGGCTTTTGGCGAAACAGTTGGATCAAGAAGGAGGTATACAACTGCTAAATATGCTGCAAAAAAGAGGTATAAGTTTTTTGGTAAACGAGGCAGTGATAAAGATCGAAGGAAAAGAAAAAGTTGAAGGAATTTTACTTAAGTCTGGTAAAACTATTAAAGCAGACGCACTAATTGTTTCTGCAGGCGTTCGTCCAAATAAAATTCTGGCTGAAGAGGCGAACCTAAAGATTAATAGAGGAGTTATAGTAAACGAGTTTTTAGAAACTTCAGTTGAAGATATTTATGCTGCTGGTGATTTGACTGAACATCAAGGTAAGGTGTGTGGGTTATGGAGTGTTGCCAAAGACCAGGGTACTCTTGCAGGTGCGAATATGGCCGGAAAGAGAACCAAATATCACGGTATACATCCATCTACGACTCTTAAAGTCAGCGGGATCAGTCTTTTTTCTGCCGGTGATTTTAATAGAGA
>CAYYPT010000025.1:0-12034 GCA_964473625.1 uncultured bacterium
ATGTATTATCTAAATTTCTAATATTTAATAAAACGCGATGAAGTCGGGAAAAAACCCTGCGGATCTATGAAAGCCTAAATTCCAATAAAAAGTAAACCCGCATCCTTTTGCCCACTTATTCTTTTTTCAAAAAAAGCTTGACAAATAAAAATATGAAGTTTATATTTAGACATACCGTCTAAATATAAACAGAACCTTTGGAAATTGTTTACTTGTGTTCATTCATATTATTGTCAGGCTTATCTTTAAGTGGGTGGCATTAATGTCTATCCTTTTTACCTTAGAGTAGATCAACGTATGAATAACAGACCTAAACAAAAATTGATTCAACAAAAAGATATAGCTAGAATACTAAACGTTTCCACCATGACTGTCTCTAAAGCATTAAGGGGTCATAGTGATATAGCTTTGGAAACGAGGGAACGTATCCAGAATTTGGCAAAAGAACTCGGTTACAGACCGAATTTTGTTGCACGAAATTTATCTTCGAAGAGAACATTCACGCTTGGTGTTGTAATGCCTAAAATTGCCCATTCATTTTACTCATCAGTTTTAGACGGTATACAGACAATGGCACAAAAGCATGGGTATGAAATTATATTAACGGTTTCCCGTGAAAATGCTAAAAAAGAGGAAGAACATATCTTATCCTTAATTTCTATGAGAGTAGATGGTTTACTTGTTTCTGTTTCCCAAGAAGTGGCAATTTCTTGTTTTAAACCTGTTGAACAAATGGGGATACCTCTGGTTTTTTTCGATAGAGCAATTGATGAAATGGAATTTAGTAGTGTTACTGTTGATGATAGGGGAGGCGCTGCGTCTGCTGTTGAACATGCTATCAAGCTTGGTTACAGAAAAATAATGCATTTTGCTGGTTATGAGAATGTGGATATTAGTAGGAAAAGACGTGATGGATATCTGGATGCTTTGAAAAAATACAATATCCCAATCGAAAAAGATATGATTATCGAAACTGGATTTGGTATTCAAGCTGGATATGATGCATTTATGAAAATTTATAAATCTGGGAATCTGCCCGAGGTTATTTTTGCTGTTAGTGATTCAGTGGCTATGGGTGTCTATCAGGCTGCGAAAGAAGTTAATCTTAAGGTTGGTCAAGATATTGGATTGATTGGATTCACAGATATTAATGTTGCAAGTTTTTTATCACCCCCATTGACAACAGTTCACGAACCCGCTGAGTTAATGGGGGAAAAGGCAGTTGGCTTACTACTTGAGGAAGTAGAGAGTATTGAGCGGCCAGAAGTACAAAGGATAATGTTACCAACAGAATTGAAAGTAAGGGAATCCTGTGGAGAATCGAAGAGGCTGAAAGTATAGCAGTTATGGTTTCTCGTTAATTTGCGAGGAATAATTTTTTCAATAATAACTATAACGATAAAGTTAACGGTATATATTTCGAGATTTTTTAAAAAATTGTCAAGTCTGAATTTATTGGAAATTTAAAAAATCATCAAAAGAGAAAGGAATGAATTTTGAACGTAAGGGTAGTTGTTACAGAGACGGAATATAAAAAAGCTGAATCTGTCTTTTCCTCAGTTGAAGGAATAGAGTGTATTCCTACGCCTAGCGAAGAGGAGGCCTTAGCGAGAAATATTACTTTAACAGGTGCAAAGCATGCAATAGTTGGGACTGAAAAATACACTGGTTCCCTATATGAGGCGTTGCCTCCTGGTGGTGTAATTGCTCGCTTTGGGGTTGGTCATGATGGGATTGACAAAGCGAAAGTTAAAAAGGCACATTTATACTGTACGAATACTCCAGGTGTTTTAGATCACTCCGTTGCTGAATTGACAATTGCTTTTATTTTAGAGAGTGCTCGTAAGATTGTTAACATTGTGAGTGCCACAAAGAATGGCAAATGGTTTCCGCTTATGGGTTCAGAGTTGAATAACAAAACTCTTGCTGTGATTGGATGTGGATCAATTGGGAAACGTGTTGCCCAAATTGCAGCATTTGGTTTTCAAATGAAAGTAATAGGGTGTGATATTCGAGAAATGGAAGTTGATTTTTTGAAAACCGTATATGGTTTTCAAAAAATAGTAAAAGAATTCAAGGAAGCCGTTGCAGATGCAGATTTTGTTACTCTCCACATTCCGGGTAATCAATCAACAAAGCACTTTATCAATGGTGATACACTCAAAATGATCCCGTCAAAGGCCTGGTTAATCAACACTGCCCGGGGTATAGTGGTAGATGAGATGGCTCTTTTCCACGCTCTAAAGTCTGGCACCATTGCCGGTGCTGCTTTGGATGTTTTTGAAAAGGAACCTTATCAGCCGGTGGACAGTGCATGCGATCTGCGAACACTCGATAATGTTCTTATGTCTCCCCACATCAGTTCAACAACAAATGAAGCCTCACTTCGTATGGCGAAAAGATGCCTGCAGAATATCAAATTCGCTGAAGCACATGAATATGAAAAAATGGATATTGTCACTTAGGTTCTTAACACAAAAAATAAGGAGATATGATGGTAAACAAACTACGGTCCGCTTTGCTGGAGGATAGACTCACTCTTGGCACGTGGCTCCAAATCGGTCATCCAGCTGTGGCAGAGATTTTAGCTCACGTTGGTTTCGATTGGATTTGTGTTGATTTAGAACACGGAATTATTGATCTGGAAACAATGGCAAATATTTTTCGAGCGATCGGTGCATACGGTACAGTGCCGGTAGCACGTTTGCCTCTCAATGATCCAATCTGGATTCGACGTAGTCTTGACGCTGGTGCACGTGGTCTTATTATCCCAATGATAAGCAGTGCGGAGGAAATTGAGATGGCTATCCGTTACGCTAAGTATCCACCAAGAGGAGAACGGGGATATGGATATTCCAGAGCCAATGCCTATGGAATGGACTTTGAAAATTACATTGCAGAAGCTAATGAAGCTATAGCTATAATTGCCCAGATCGAGCATAAAAATGGTATTGAAAATATTGATTCCATTCTTCAGGTACAAGATCTTGGTGGTGTCTTTATTGGTCCTTTAGACCTGAGCGGTTCTTATGGAAAAACCGGTCAGCTCGACTGTCCGGAAATGAAAGAAGCGTTGCAGCGCTACCTGAGTTCCTGCAGAGAACACAAAAAATGTGCTGGTATCCATATTATTCGTCCAGATGAACATTCTATACAAAATGCAATTAATCAAGGGTATAAAATGATTGCTCTTGGTGTGGACGATGTTTTCTTAGAAATGGCTTCAAACAGTGCGTTAAAGACAGCAAAACATATATTGAATGGTAAATTTACAATTTGATCAAGGAAACTTGATTGAAAGGAAAGGAGGGTTGTATTGATTAGTGAAAAACAAAACATTGATCAAAGAAAAACCAATATCCTAAAAAGAATCTGGTTTGCTCTTCTGTTGGTGGGGCCAGGTTTCTTTAGTATTGGATATACTATTGGTACTGGCAGCGTCACTTCTATGGCTAAGGCAGGTTCCCAATACGGAATGAAACTCCTATGGGTATTGGCGTTGAGTTGCCTTTTTTCCTGGGTACTGATGGAGGCTTACGGACGCTACGGAGTGGTAACCGGCGATACAACAATCCATAGTTTTAAGAGGTACTTTCCTTTTGGAAAAATCATTGCCCTATTGGTAGCGCTTGGAGTAATTATTGGACAATGGAGTTGTCTCTCTGGATTAGTGGGATTGTCTGCCAGAGCATTGTACGAAGCATTGAGGCTTTTTATTCCTGCCCTTCATTCTGAAAATTACTGGTTTGTCTTGGGGATAGCCGTTTTTATTATGTCCTTTATGTATAATTTACTTTTGATCGGCAGGTACTCTTTTTTCGAAAAGGTTTTGGTGTTTTTCGTTTCTATACTGGGAATCTCATTCATTGTTTCAATGTTTATAGTATTGCCTTCCCCTAAAGAAATTGTCTCGGGCTTGATTCCTTCTATTCCAAAGGTCAAAGGTGCCAGATTAATAGTAGCGGCATTTGTCGGAACAACCATGGCAGCGCCTACTTTTGTTATAAGACCATTGCTGATGAAAGGCAAGGGGTGGACCAAAACTGATTATAAAAAGCAAAGAAGAGATTCTTTTGTAGCAGCACTGTTAATGTTTATTATCAGCGGTTCTATTATGGCTGCTGCGACAGGTGCTCTGTTTCACAGGGGCTTGGTTATCCATAAAGTCCTGGATATGGTATATACTTTGAAACCAGTAGCGGGTAGATATGCTGTTGCATTGTTTCTGGTGGGTACACTAAGTGCGGGTTTATCTTCAATACTTCCTATTACAATGGTTGCACCTCTTCTTATCGCCGATTACCGCAATGGGGAACTTGATGTCAAATCGAAAATGTTTCGGATACTTACAGCATTTGCTTGTTTAATGGGATTGATGGTTCCTATTTTAGGAGCAAACCCAATTACAGCGCAAATTGCCACACAGGTCTCCCAAGTTTTCGTGTTGCCGTTGGCTATTCTTGGCATTCTTTATCTTACAAACCAGAAAGACTTAATGGGTGAGCATAAAGCAGGTTTTTTCCTCAACCTCGGTATGTGGACTGCTTTTGTGTTTTCGTGTTTTATATCGTATACCGCGGTTTTAGCCATAAAAGAATTATTTACTATTTAACAGAATGGGAAGGAAAATATTATGAGAAGGATATTTTATTATTTTAGCTTTATTGTTTTGTTTGTAGTGATTGGCTGTCATTCGTCGAGAAAGAATCAGATCTCTTCAGTTGCTCAGAAGCAGGTAACTATTCCCAAAGAGTTCTTAGGCAAGTTATCGCTTTTTATTCTTGTTGGTCAGTCAAATATGTCGGGAAGGGGAGAACTTCCTGAAACTCCACAGAGTATCAATCCACGTGTTTTTGTATTTGGTAATGATTATAAATGGCATTATGCTGTCGAACCTATTGACAGTCCGGTCAATCAGGTAGATTCTGTATCTATTGATACTGATGCTGGATATTCACTGGCCACAGGATTTGCAAACACATTGCTGAAGAAAAATCCTGAATTGGTCATCGGGTTTATTCCATGCGCTAAAGGAGGTTCGTCTATTCAAAAATGGCAGAGGAATCTGAGTGATCAGTCGTTATACGGTTCATGTCTCAAGCGAGCCCGGGCTGCTTCTACTGTGGGACAAATTGCAGGGGTGTTAGTTTGCCAGGGGCCGGCTGATGCCCGGGATCCTGCAAAGTATCCGAAGAAATTATCTTCTCCATTTGAGTGGAAAAAGAAATTTACCCGGTTTGTCAATGATATTAGAATGGATCTTGGAATACCAAACTTGCCGGTTGTTTTTTCACAAATGGGAAGAACGTCCAATCCAGCTGGATGGCCATACTGGGAGCTCGTTAAAAAACAACAAGCCGAAGTCTCTATTCCCAATACAATCATGACAACTAGTATGGGGCTGCCTCTTAGTGCAGAAGTACATTTAACTAGCAAAGGATATGATATCTTAGGAAAGCGATTTGCCGAAGCATTCTGGCGCTTGACACGGGGGGAAAAGAATGAAAGGAGAAAATGATATTATGCATGTAAGAGGGTTCAGGATATTCTTTACACTATTCACTATGTTATTCTCATTAGTTAAAGTTTGTTCAGTCACAGCCCAACATAAACCTGTGCTCGAGCCACACCAACTGGCAGGAAAGCGTATTGTCTTCACAAATTGGTATTTTGTAAGGCCACCACATATTGATTGGGTAAATGATGAAGGGCAAAGTGTTTACATTAGTAAGACGGCAAAATTCGATGAGTATGACGCTCATTTTGTATCTCATGATGCTCCTTATGGAATTCGACTTTTTGTTGAGCCAGCACAGCGGGAAATTCCCATTATTCCAAATGATAAACCGTGGGACAAATGCGGGATCGGGTTGTCTACTCTTATTTACGAGAATGGAAAATATCGTCTCTGGGGGGGATGTAGCTATGACAAACTTCATTTGAGGCCTTGCTACTTTGAATCTACTGATGGCGTTCACTGGCAAAAGCCAGATCTCGGATTAGTAGAATTTGGAGGGAATCGAAATAATAATTTGCTGCCAACAGATGTAGGTTTTTCAATCTTTATTGATCCCAGAGCTCCTCCTGAAGAACGCTATAAAACGGTGATGCACACTACTATTAGTCGGCAGCAGTTTGAAAAATATAAAAATACCAGACCCTGGTATATCATGATTATGGAGCCTGGGTTTGATCGGGTTCATGTTATCAGCGGAGCTGTTTCACCCGATGGTTTTCACTGGAAGAAATTGAAAGACCCTATTAGTATTGAGCACGGCGATACGCAGAACATTTGCTACTACGATGAAAAACTTGGTAAATATGTGTTGTATACACGTAATCACATGGTAGAGCCTGGTACTGATAAAATACCTTTTCCAAATCTTAAACTTCACAAACACATCTCTCGCAGGGCTATTGGACGAGCAGAAAGCAAAAGCTTTCGACAATTTCCCCTTTCAGAAGTGATTATCGAAACCGAAGCAGATATGAACCCTTCGGATGAGTTTTATACAAATTGTTACACAACCATTCCCGATGCACCTGATCAGCGTGTGATGTTTCCTATGTTATATAATAAAGCGATTGATGAACAATCAAAAATTCTATTTTATTCCAGTTATAATGGTAAAACCTGGCATCGGGTTCCTGGTCCACCAGTTTTCCAAACTCAGCCGTATGGTGAACTCGACGGTGGATCCATTATAGCCCTTCCCAATCTGGTTGAACGCCCCAACGGAGACTGGATACTACCGTATGATGGATTCAACGTGCCGCATAAATATCCACGCGGTGGAGCTTACCGTCCTACGCCAGGATTATTGGTTTGGCCCAAAGGACGTCTGGCAGGAATAGAGGCCCCAGAGGTTGGTGAGTTTGCGACTATAGCTTTTATTCTGCCCGGACAGAAAATGCTGATAAATGCTTTAACAAAAAGGGCCGGTTATATTAAAATTGAAGTTGTAGGTTTTGATGGCAAGCCAATCAAAGGGCATACTTTTAAAGATTGTGATCCGATTATTGGCAATCAATATCGTAAAATTGTGACCTGGGGTGGAAACGGTGATTTAGGTGTTGAAACAGGCTCACCAGTGTATTTCCGTTTTAAGATGAAGTTTGCCAAACTATATGGTTTGGACTTTGAGTAAATTTGGTTTGGTACTCAGACATTACAAAATTAAGGAGGAAGTGTGATGAAAAAGAGATTTTGTTATTTTGGTATTATTATCACGCTCATTATTATGAGCTGTCGGTCGTCACCAGACTACGAGAAAGTCGGCTATGCCCCACCAGATGCATTTGAACCAGGCTCTAAATATCCATACTACGGCAGCTTTGCTAAACGAGGCTTTGGCGAGAGTGAATTTATAAAGAAAACACTGCGCCTGTACAAACGCCGCGGTCAATATCTAATGCGGGAGATTGTTCACGGCAGAGCAAAAAAAGCCGCTCGTTATTCTCGTAAGCTTCTGGCTGAGAATCCTGATGATCCGGAATTTATGTATACCCTGTGTGTAGCACAGTGTCGGGTGGGTGACATCAAAGGTGCGGTTCAGAGCATGAAAAATGCTCTTGCAAAAGGCCTTCCGTTTGGACGCTTCCTTGCAGGTCCACGAGATTTGCTCCGTCCTTTAACACAAACAAAAGCTTTTAAGGAAATAGCTGCCCGCTACGATATCCAGCTTATTCATGGACCGCTTTTAGGTTGCGTAACTGATAAATCTGCCAGATTCTGGGTGCGAACTGTTAATGAAAGTCCAGTGCAGGTGTGGGTTAGCCGTTCCAGGCATATGACCCATCCGATTAAATCGAATGTCAGAAATTCCGATGCAAATAAAGATTTTACCGCTGTTGTCAGTGTTTCGGGATTACAGCCAGCGACTGTTTATTATTATGATGTGATAATCGATGGGAAATCAGAGCTGGGACCGGCATATCCTTCTTTCCGGACGTATCCACCCAAAGGTCAGAAGGCACATTTTCAGGTTGGTTTTGGTGGTGGTGCGGGTTACGTGCCGAGCCATGAACGCATGTGGGATGTAATTAGAAGCCATCACCCGATTGCATTTCTCTTTATGGGAGATAATGTGTATCTCGATATGCCTGAACCACTCAATGGTGCTCAGTACTATACATACTACCGGCGGCAGTCACGTCCAGAATTTCGGAGGCTGGTTTCTTCCACATCAATATATGCCATATGGGATGACCATGATTGTGCCACCAATGATGTATTTATGGGGCCTTACAAAGATAAGCCCAATTGGAAAATGTCGATGTTCTATCTTTTTAGAGAAAATTGGAACAACCCTGGTTATGGTGATGCGGACTGGCCAGGAACCTGGTTCCGATTTTCCATCGGAGATGTGGATTTCTTCATGCTGGATGGCAGATTCTATCGCACCAATCCTCATGCAGAAAATCCAACCATGCTGGGACCGGTTCAGAAAGCCTGGCTGCTTAAACAGTTGAAAGCGTCAAAGGCAACTTTTAAAGTAATAGCATCTGGTGTACCATGGGCATTTGGTGCCAAGGGTAACTCCTTAGATACATGGAATGGATACAGGGAAGAACGAAACGAGATTTTTAAATTTCTGGCTAAAAACAGGATGAATGGTATTGTCCTGTTATCAGCGGATCGGCACCGTTCAGATGTCTGGCGCATTGAGCGATCTGATGGGTATCCACTGTATGAATTCGAGAGTTCCCGCTTGACCAATCAGCATGTTCATAAAGTTATGCCGGGTTCACTGTTCGGGTATAATAAAAAGCAATCCTTTGGTCTTCTGACATTTGATACAACACTGCCAGATCCTACGGTTACCTATCAGATTTTTAGTATTGATAATGAGTTGATTTACACTGTGAAAGTGAAATTAAGTGAAATTTCTTATAAACAATCAAAATAATTGATGATTTCTCATTCATCAAACATAGAAAGGAGTTAATCATGTCAAGAATCAATAAATTATTATCCATCAATTGGAAAATAATAATGGCTATAGTAGGTCTGGGTCTATTTTCAAACCCCGTACTGGCGCAGCTGCCTTTAAAGTGGCCTTCCCCGGATGAAAAAATACCTTCCTATACAATCACACCCAAAAAAGGCAGCATGTATGTGTTCCGAACGCCTAAGGACGATGTAAAGCTGGGTGATATTCAGAAAGTGGAAGTTTTTGAAACAGAACACCATGTGTATAGGGTGCCTTTTCGCTATAAGAATGTAAAGGTGGACAATTGGCTCGAGTACAATGACAAGGGTATTGAAATTCTTGCATCTGTTGGGACAATTACTATTGTAGAGAAAAAGCCGATAATTTCGGTGACCATTGTAGGTTCTGGTTGTTCCTCTCCAAGTTATAATATTGTCGAATGGTGGGCCGATGGCGAGAATCTTTCGAATAACCATGGTCAACTGGTGAAAAGGTCACGAATCGACAATTTGAAAGGCCAACATCCTGCCTGGCTTCAGAAAGCATTTACCAGGGATCGTTTTAAAGAAAAAGGGTTTAAGACACTAAAAGAAGCAAATGAGTTTATGGCGAAGTTGAGGAGAGTGATTTACGGAATGACAAATGGTTACTATATGCCGGGAAGCATTATGGCAGGATTATATGAAAATACAGCCTACTTTCGAATTGGTGATGTTAATGTGTTTGAGAAAGAAGATAATAAAAAAGAAGGAGAAGTTTTTCGCAAAATTGTTGGTCATTATGATGTTCATAAAATTGTAATTCGTGCTGGCGGTCTGGATTACGAAGATCCTGGCAGTGCAAGAGAACGCTATCCTGCCGATTATGCAGTTCGATTGATTGATGTAGTTGTGAAGAAATAGCTAAACTTTGGAAATTTTTGTTTATATGACGAATGGATATCCGCTATAGAATTAAGGAATAGAATTATGAGACAGTTTAGATGGTTTAGTTTTCTTTTAGCAGTTTTCATGCTGCAATGCCAGTCACAGATTAAGGACAAGCCTCTGGAATTGGGCGCTGGTCCTCATCTCTTTATCGATGACTATCTCATTGCAGATCAAACTTTTCTCAGCCGAACTGTTAATAACCCGGAGAAATACCCACAGCCCATTGTGACTGGAGCCAAAGGGGGCGATGATAATTTTCAACCGTGGATGAGTGTTATCAGAGATGCGGAGACGGGGCGTTTCCGTATCTGGTACAACACACCTGAGAATATTCACCAGTCTCATTTAGGATACATGGAGTCTGACGACGGCATCCACTGGATACGTCCGCACCGGGTGTTGGAGGACCCATATTATATTCGCTTTTGCTGTTCAGTCATCGATCACGGCCCGAATTATCCTGATCCGGAAAAGCGCTTTATTCTGGCGACTCATCGCAAACCCGGAATTAGAATCGCCACCTCCCCGGATGGTTTGACTTGGAAAGCACTTGTCGATACAGCTCTTATTAAACACACACATGATATTGTTTCGCTGCACTGGGATCCAATCCACAAGCGCTACATAGCAATTGTTGGTGAAAAAATAACGAGTGATCTGTGGGAAGGGAAACGCCGCATTCCATATCAGAGTGTGAGCGACGATCTCCTTCATTGGGAAAAACAGTGGCGGATATTGATGCCAAAGATCGGTGCACCGATCGAACGGGGCGAGACACAGTTTTACGCCATGTCGGGCATCATTGCTCGCGGCGATCTACTCATAGGGCTGGTCAAGATTCTTCGCGACGACCTCAACGCCACACCCGGGAAAACAGCTAAGGAAATGGGGGATTTCGACCGCAAAGCTGCCGGTATTGGGTACACGGTTCTCGCTTGGAGCCGTGACGGACGAACCTGGCAGCGAGATCACGAAGTGTTTATCCCGCGCAATCCATTACCAGGCAGTTGGGATCATGCCATGGCATGGGGTACGGAGCAACTAGTTGTCGGCGATGAAACGTATCTCTACTATTGCGGCTATGCCCGCGGACACAAAATTGACCGCTATAATGAACGTCAAATCGGATTGGCGCGCATGCCGCGAGATCGCTATGTAGCCAGAGAAGCAGACATGAACAAGGGCACGTTAATCACGAAACTGCTCATTTTGAACGGTTCCTTTATCACTGTCAATGCATACATCGTGGGAGAGATGCGTGTCCGCCTGTTGGATAAGGGAGGGCAACCGATAAAGGGTTTTTATTGGATGGACGTTTCTGGTGACGGTATTGATATTCCCGTGGCCTGGGCGCAGGACTTGAAATCGTTGGGTAATAAACCGGTGCGGATGGAGTTTGAACTTCAGGATGCACAGCTTTATGGCTTTAATTTAAATTAGAAGGAGGAAAGAGCGATGCGCTGGACATTTTTCAAAAGCATTTTGGGGATGATTTTTAGTTTGATGCTTGGCTCATTCATCTTGTTCAGTTATGCTATGTGCAAAGACAATGTCATTTATGTTGGTACAAAGAAGCAATTATTCATTGATGATCAATTAGTTGCTCGTGCGACTGGTGTGAAATGGCAGGTTCATCCGCCAAGAAAAGCTGGTCCTGTTCTGACTCCCCTCATTGAGAAAGAGGGGCCGCGGGTTGCTCCCAAGTCCATCCTGCAAGTTGGCAATGAGTATTGGATGTATTATTCCATCCATGTTCCGCAAGAGTGGCTTGAGAGGGATTGGGAAGGTGATGTGCCGAGTTATGTACGTCATATGATTTGTTTAGCCAAGAGCCAGGACGGCATTCATTGGCAACGTGTCAGTGTCAATCAATTTGATATTGGCCGCGGAAAAGACAATGCCATTGTCATGCCGAGCACGCATGGCACAATCTTTCTTGATCCCCATGAAACCAGAGGCAGCCGGTTCTGGTTCATCGGCAATATCACTGAAAATCCCTGGTGGGATGAATCCAAAGGGGCGGTCTACAAACTCTTAGATGATAAAGGCGAAAAAGTTGGCGGCGCTATGTACTTATGCTATTCCAAAGATGGAGTTCACTGGAAACGTATTAAGCAGCCAATTCTTCCGTTCTGGTGCGATACTCAGAATCAGGCTTTTTATGATTTTTAT
>CAYYPT010000025.1:12134-22290 GCA_964473625.1 uncultured bacterium
TATGGCCGGGATACACGCGGACAGTATCATAATGATGGTCCGGTTGAAACTCAACTGGCTGTAAGCCGTGATGGTATTCATTGGAAACGATATCATGAACCATATATCCCATTGGGGAGAATCAATGAGATAGACGGCGGTTGTATTTATATGGGGGTGGGTATGATCAGACATGGAGATGAAATCTGGCAGTATTATTCCGGTTCACCCTGGACTCATGGCAGTTATCGTTATCAACATGGACTAACGAATGCTATCTTTCGGGCTGTTCAAAGGCTGGACGGTTTTGTGTCTGTAAATACCGGTTGTAAAGAAGGCGAATTGATCACTCATCCCATTATTTTCAAAGGAAACCGCCTTCAGCTTAATATTGATTGTGGTGCAATAGGAGAGGCCTGGGTGGAGATCCAGGATTCTTCTGGAGCGCCTTTTCCAGGTTATCGAATTGAGGACTGTGTGAGTGTGGATCGAAATGGTGTGGCTCAGGAAGTGTGGTGGAAAAATGGTCCAGATGTAGGCAAATTAGCCGGCAGACCAGTGCGGCTTCGTATTAAGATGCGTTCATCAAAATTATATGCATTTCAGTTTGTAACTAATGGAGAAGAGTAATATGAAAAAAACATTTCAATATTTTTATCCTATAATCGCAATTATTCTTTTATCTCTTGTTATCATCGGCATCAGGATGTCCCCCGTTTTTTCACAGGAACCTCAGAGATCCAAACGAGAATTTGATGTATTTCCCGTTATCGCTCATGGTTCTTCCGATACAATTCCAGAGGCATTCCTTGGTAAATTATCTCTCTTTATACTTGCCGGGCAATCCAATATGTCCGGTCGTGGAGATATGCCTGCGCATCCTCAACCGATAAATCCAAGGGTGTTTGTTTTTGGTAATGATTACCGCTGGCATTACGCCAGAGAGCCTATGGACGCGGCTATTAATCAGGTGGATCCGGTTTCAAGAGATGGTAATGCTGGATATTCGCTGGCTACTGCATTTGCAAATACATTGTTGAAAAAAGATTCCAGTTTGATTATTGGTTTCATTCCATGTGCTCGCGGTGCTACGTCTATTGAAAAATGGCAGAGAAATCTTAGTGAGAATTCGCTGTACGGTTCCTGTTTAAAGCGTGCCAGAGCAGCCTCGACCATGGGAAAGATCGTAGGACTCTTGTTCTACCAGGGTGAAGCTGATGCGCTGGATCCAGAGGTTTATCCGCAAAGGAAACCCTCTCCATTCAAGTGGGCAGAAAAATTCTCCCGGTTTGTTCACGATATAAGATCCGACTTAGGATTACCGAATCTTCCAATTGTTTTTGCACAACTCAGCCATAATAAAGCTCCGAAAAGGTATGTTTACTGGGAGGAGGTTAAAAAACAGCAGGCGAAAGTTAATCTCAGTAATGTCAGAATGGTTAAGATACCCAAATTGGTTTTGAAGGATTATGTCCATTTCACGAAAGAAGGTTATGATACTATCGGAAAGCTTTTTGCTGAAGCCTACTGGAAATTAACGCGTTAATAGAGCCAATACTATTTGTGTAGTGAATAATTTTGATAGATGAAAAAATGGGGAAGAAAAAATGGATAAATTGGACAGAAGAACCTTTTTGAAAATTTCAATGGTAGGAGCAGGAGGACTATCTCTTAATCCTAGTATATTGAATTTTGGTCGTTTTCAAAAAGATGAACGACCGAATATCGTTCTGATTCTTACAGACGATCAGGGGTATGGTGATATCGGATGTCACGGCAATAAGACGATTAAAACTCCACAGATGGACAGACTTGCCGCTGAGAGTACCGAATTTACTAATTTCTATACGGCTCCAGTGTGTGCCCCAACGCGTGCTAGCTTGCTTACAGGTCGATATAATTATCGGACCGGTGTAATCCATACATCCCGGGGAGGCGCCAAAATGCACGGGGATGAGATTACACTCGCTGAGATACTGGCTAATGCTGGATACAGAACTGGTATATTTGGTAAATGGCATCTGGGAGACAATTATCCTATGCGAGCCATGGATCAAGGATTCCAGGAAGTGCTTGTTCATAGAGCAGGAGGGCTTTGTCAAACTCCAGATTTGCCTAATAATTACTTTGATCCCAAATTATGGCATAACGGAAAGCCCGGGATTTATAAGGGTTACTGTACTGACATATTTACGAATGCTGCGATCCAATTTATTGAAGAAAACCGGGATAGGCCGTTTTTTGTCTATTTGCCCACTAACGCTCCACACACGCCATTGATTGTCAGCGAAGAATACACCAAGCCATATGAAAAGATGGGACTTGAACCCAAATTGGCAAAGGTATACGGTATGCTAACAAATTTAGACGATAATCTCGGTCGCCTTCTGAATGTGTTGAAAAGATTAGATCTCGAAAAACGGACCATCGTTATTTTTATGAGCGATAACGGTTCGGAAGGGATGAGATACAATTTCGGTTTGAGAGGACAAAAGTTCAGTGTTTATGAAGGAAGTATTCGTGTGCCTTTTTTCATTAAATGGTCTGGAAGAATAAAGGCTGGCCGGAAAATTAACCGAATTGCTGCTCATATTGATATATTTCCTACCTTGCTCCAGATGTGCGGTATTGAGGTTCCCAAAAACGTGGTTATTGATGGGGTGAGTTTATTACCGTTGTTGGATGAATCTGTGAATGACTGGCCCGATCGAAATTTATTTTTCCAGTTTCATCGGGGTATGACTCCTCGGCGTTATCAAAACTGTGCTGTGCGGTCTCAAAAATACAAACTCGTTTCTGTAAATAGCATGGTAGAGGAGCTAAATCCTGCGCAGTTACCTCTCGAGCCCAAGTTTGAACTTTATGACATAGAAAATGATCCAGGAGAAAAGATTAACATTGCGGCTGAAAAACCACAAATCATAGAGAAGATGCGAAAAGCATATGATGCGTGGTTTGAAAGTATGCGTAAAACAAGGGATTTCCGACCGGGGGTTATTTACATCGGCACAAAGTATGAGAATCCAGTGCATCTGTGCCGTTATCAGGATTCACATTATGTAGGTGGTATTCCTCAAGGCTGGCCTGTCAGGATTGTTGAAGCTGGGAAATATGAAGTAGCCATCAATCGATGTGGTCACGTAGACAAGGGGAGATTATTTCTGAAAATTAACGATTACACGGAAAGCCATGTTCTTGAACACGGTACAAATACAGCAATTTTTAATTTGCCTAAAACAACTGGTTTGTTGGATATTTGGTTTGAAGAAAAGGGAAAGAAAAGAGTTTTATTTGTGAAGAATAATACAATTGGAGATGTGGATATCAGACGATTGCAGTAATAGGCAGTCTAGCATTCTTTCTTTAATGTCAAAAGTTTATAATTAAGGAGGTAAAAAATGAAAGTTAAAAAATGTTTCCATCCTATGTTACTTTTCCTATTTTTTGTTCTTCCACTGCGTGCAACTGATCATCTGCACCCAGTGATGGAACCATATAAACTTGCTGGCAAGCGGCTTGTTTTTACCAACTGGTTCTATGTTCGTCCCGGACGTTTTGACTGGGTGGACGAAAAGGGGAATAAAGTGAATACAGATAGAGATGTAATGATTGATAAATATTCGGCGCGTTTTGTTCCGCACGACATTCCGCACGGGATTCGTTTATTTGCAGAAAAGCCCCAGCGTGAGATACCGTTTATTCCTACAGATAAACCGTGGGATAAATGGGGAATAGGTGTCGAAACGCTTATACACGAGGGAGAGAAATACCGACTTTGGGCTTTTTGCAGCTCTGATCGTCTCCATTTGAGACAATGTTATTTGGAATCCACTGACGGGATTCATTGGGAAAAACCGAATCTGGGGTTGGTAAAGTTTGAGGGGAGTCGTGAGAATAACTTGTTGAATGTTCGGTTTTGTCGTTTTAGCATAGGCAAAGCAGCACCTTCATATACTGATAGTAAGATGTCCGTGTTTATTGATCCGAATGCTCCACCCGAGGAACGTTATAAAACAGTATGGACAAGTAAAATTACCCAAGAAGAGTTTAGAAAAAAGTATAAAGATAAGAGACCATGGTCGTACTATGCAGTAGAAAAACCAGCACCAGAGGTAGCAGTTTTAAAAGCAGCAGTTTCTCCTGATGGGTATCGATGGAAAGAGTTACCGGATCCAATCACCATTGAGATGAATGATACTCAGGATATCTGTTACTTTGATAAGAAGCTTCAGAAGTACGTTTTGTATACACGTGATCGCATGGTTGGTTCTAGGGCTCCAGGGATTCCTTATCCAGGGGGGTTTCATAAACGCGTTTCCCGTCGTGCAATCGGGCGTACCGAAAGCAAAAATTTCAGGCAATTCCCACTTTCAGAAATTATCATTGAACCCGAATCGGATATGCTGCCAACGGATCATTTTTACACGAACTGCTACACCACTATTCCTGGTGCGTCGGACCATCACTTAATGTTTCCTACGGTTTACAATTGTGGGGATGACGATACGAGGCTTCTTCTTTATTCCAGCTATAACGGCAAAAATTGGCACAGAGTTCCTGGTCCACCTCTTCTGGATAGCCAGCCGTTTGGTGAGCCGGATGGTGGATGTTTTTTCGCTTCTCCGAATTTAGTAGAACGACCCAATGGTGATTGGATCCTTCCTTACAGAGGTTTTGACGTACCACATAAATATCCCCGAGGAAATTATCGTTGCGAGTCGGGTTTACTGGTGTGGCAAAAAGGCCGGCTTGTAGGAATAGAAGCCCCAGAGGTAGGAGAGTTTTCTACGGTGGCATTTATTCTACCTGGGAGTAAGCTGCGGATTAATGCATTAACAAAAAGAGCAGGTTATATTAAAGTAGAAGTTGTTGATTTTGATGGTAATCCGATTAAGGGGCATACTTTTGAAGATTCTGACCCAATTATCGGTGATCAATATCGTAAAATAGTTACCTGGAGTGGAAACAGTGACTTAGGTGTTACACAAGGTACACCAGTTTGGTTTCGCTTTAAAATGAAGTTTGCAAAATTGTATTGTTTGGACTTTGAGTGAACGAATAAAAAGAGAGGTATGCATGATGAAGAGCTTAAAATGTATCATTGGTTTGTTGTTATTTTATTTTTCATTTCAACTGTTACATGCTGAGATAAAGATTACCCACGGCCCGGTTATCGGGCGACCTGGTGCCACATCAATGGGTATATGGGCAAGAACAAATGTGCCAGGAAGCTTCCGGGTTAAATATGGACAGGCACCCGAGAGGCTGGAAATGATATCTGAACCTGTTGTGACAACATTGGCGCGAGATAACACTGGATGGATCTTAATTAAGGATTTGAAGCCTGATACACATTACTTTTACCAGGTTTTTACTGCTGATGACAGTGGACGGATTGATCTGGCAGGATCGTTTCGCACCCTGCCTGAATCATCAGCATATAAGAACTCTTCAACTAACCCCAGGGGACTATTTAATTTTAAGTTTGAGTTTGCCTGTGGTAACAGGGAAGGTCCTAAATGTCCTGATAAAGGTCCGGTTTATCAAACGATGGTAGATCGTCTTCAGAATGAGGTGAATTTTGCGATTTTGAATGGAGACTGGCTATATGAGATGGATCGGGGATATAAAGTTGAGGAATGGTTGGAACAGGTTAAACAATCGCCGTCCAGGATACCCAGAATAGTTAGGATTGTTCCTCATATTGTTGGTGCCTGGCAGAATTACAAGGATTATTATGATTTATGTGAGCCGTTGCGGGTATGGCATCGGAATGTACCTTCTTTTTTTGTGGTTGATGATCATGAGATACTCGATGATTGCCGTGGAGCCGGCAGTATTGGCAACCGAACACGTATTGCTGTATATCGTGACATTGGAATCCAGGCCTGGTATGATTACCTTGGCTGGAGCGATCCAGTAGGATTCAAACAGGGCATTGTATTTGGGATGGGCAGTTTTACCAAAGGGAGCAATGTGTTGGTTGATAAAAACACTGATTTTCTGAAAATTAATATGGAAGAGATAAACAATCTTCATGTACACTGGGGTGATGATTATGCATGGAGGCACCTGAAAAGATACGATGGGAAGGGGGGTGTTCCAAATGCTGGTGTTTACGAAATAAAAAAGGTGCTGGATTCTCATCGGCTTTTGATTTATCCTTCTGCCAAGGAAACTGCACATAATGCATATTCTATTGGAAGGCTGAACTATTTCACATGGCGTCTGGCCAACTGTGAATTCTTTTTTCTTGATACACGCAGTCAGCGACAGATGCCTATTACTGCTGAGCCTGATAAACTAGGACAGTCACTGTTAGGCAATCAACAGAAAGCATGGCTGAAAGAAAAAATGCGGCATAGTGATGCTGATTTTCTCTTTGTCATTTCATCAGTTAATCTTTTTATACCCCATATTGTTGATGCTGGAGAAAAAGGACCTGATTCCTGGAAAGGTAACCAGGAAGATTCGTGGTCTGGTTTTCCCCATGAGCGCAGTGAGATGATTGCTTTCTGGAAATCATTGGGGAAACCTGTTCTTGTTCTTACTGGAGATTTACACAACAGTTTTGTTTGTAAATCAGGTGAAAATTTATGGGAATTTGCTGCCGGACCTCATAGTTCACCCAACGCCAGAGCTGAAAGTGAAGGTGGTCGTCCTGCTAATGGTCCGTGGGAATACAGAGGAGAAAAGTTTGATATTAGATGGTCAACTTATCAAAAACGCAACGATTCATATAATCAGAAAGTTTACTGTGTTGTTCAGGTAAACAATGTTGTTGCCAATAAGGGTAAGAAAGATAAAAAAATTCAATGGATAGCTTACCCTCAGCCCTCAGTGACTGTTCAGTATTATGATGGGTTGACAGGGAAATTGCTTTATGCCGAGTCTTTACTGGCAAAGTTGCGGAAGTAAATTCAGGATATTTAACCAGGGAAGTATTACTATGAATAGATTCCGAAAGGGGGTGATAAAAAGAGGTAGTAATGATAGAATTATTATGTCTGTATAACAAAAAGTAGAAGGAGGTGATGCTAAAAAATTGTATTTGTTTTGCTCTTTATTAGGGGGATATATTCACCAGTTTAGACAGGAATAGGAGGAAACAATGATGGAAAAGTTTTTGAAATTAAAGAGAAAGAGTTCTTATTTGGTTTTTGCTGTTTTGCTGGCATTAATGTTGTTTTTTGTTGTTGGTATCTTGAATGCACAGACATGGGGTGAGATTGTAGGCAAGGTGACCGATGCAAAAACAGGTGAAAACCTGATGGGAGCAAACGTTATGCTCAAAGGCACGTCTTACGGAACAGCAACTGACCGGTGGGGGAATTACAGAATATCGCATATTCCGTTTGGCACTTACACTTTAGTTGCTACGTATATAGGTTATGAGAAGTATACTGCAGAAGTGACTCTTTCCATCAAAAAACGTATTGTCAGACACGATTTTGTCATGAAGATAAGTGCTGTGAAAATGAAAGCGGTGGTTGTTCAGGGTTTACGCGAGGGACAGATAAAAGCATTGAATCGGCAGCGTACAGCAGTGGATATCAGAAATGTTGTTGCCCGGGAGCAGATGGAACGTTTTCCGGACTATAACACTGCAGAAGTGCTAAAGCGTTTGCCCGGAGTGGCTGTTGATCGGGCGCTTGGACAGGCCCGGTATGTACTTATCCGCGGTACAGAGCCACGCCTCAGCCAGGTTACGATAGATGGACAAGCGCTCGCAAGTACCCGCCGTAAAGAACGCTATTCACAGCTTGATGTCATTAGCTCAAACCAGATGGCTTCAGTTGAAGTAATCAAAGCATTGACTCCTGATATGGATGCTAATGCCATTGGAGGTATTGTGAACATTATCCCGAGAAGTCCTTTTGACTATGAAGGCCGCAGACTTATCTTCAGTGGTGGTGGAGGGTATGTTGATCTTAGTGGCAAACCCCTCTATCAGGGAAAGTTAAGCTACAGTGACAGGTTTGGTGCGAAAAAGAATATAGGTGTGGCGATTACTGCAAGTCTTGATCGTGCCGACAAAGCGGAAACTACCACTAAGTATAAAATAGGTGAGGAAAAAGATGTTTCTGGTAATGTGATTCCTTTTGCTCTGCAAGATTTCAGATTGCAGCCCGGCAGATTTAGAGATACCAGGTATGGTTTAGCTCTGGATGTTGAATACCGAGTAAATGAGAATAGTCGTTTTTTCATCCGTGGAGCGTACAACAGGTTCGATAATCTTGGGTTGTCGTCAAGCTATTACCGCATTCGTGTAAACAAAGGAGACTATCTTGATGCAACTCATGTTACTGATGCAAGATTAGTAAGATCAAGCAAAAGCCGCCTCGAAGCAATAACGCAGAATTCTTACTCTGCAGGTGGTGTTCATCAGTTTGGCAATCTTGGTGTTGACTATACAGTTACGTACAATTATGGAGAAGAAAAACACCCTGATGAGCTGCTTACAGATTGGGATTTTGCCGACAAAGTCGATTTAACTCTCGATTTATCTGATCCAGTCAGTCCCAAATGGAATATTACCAATATGGACGATAACCTACAATACGACCCAACGTTATACACACTTAGCGGGGTAGAGTATCTCTTTACAGACGCAACTAATAGGAACATTATAAGTTCTATGAACTTCAAACTTCCTTACAGCTTGGGAGGTTTTCCATCGAATCTTAAGTTCGGAACAAAAGTGACCCTTAACCACAAAGACTATATTGTAGATGATTGGAAATACAAGTGGAAAGGTGAAGGTGATATTATACTGGATAAGTTTGTATCAGGTGGTGGTGCCACAAATTTTGCTGAGGGGCATTATAAAGTTGGTCCCTTACCAGATCGGGATAAGATCTACGACTTTTGCAATGCACAGCGAGATAAAGGACTTCAGGGTGCAAAAGATCTTAACAAGTCCTTGGGCAGTTTCTTTGATGCGAATGAAAATATCTATGCCTTCTATGGCATGACGAGTGTTCACTTCGGTAGGCTTATGTTTTTGGGTGGGGTTCGTTACGAATATGCCAAGACTAACTACGAGGCAAACCGCTTATTTTATGATGATGAAGGCAACGTCTCAAGCTGGGATAAAGTTAAGGACAAAGGTAGTTACGGTAAACTTTTACCAATGGTGCATTTGCGTTACTCTCCCTCAAAGATGACGAACTTGAGAGTAGCAGTAACGAGGTCAATTTCGCGCCCTGACTATGCGCAGCTTGCACCTTACATCAAAATAGACCCGAGTGAACAAACTATTAGCAAAGGTAATACAACACTAGTTCCTACAACTGCAACCAATGTTGATATAATGACTGAGCACTATTTCAGGGGGATTGGGGTGGCTTCTGCTGGATTTTTCTACAAGAAGCTGAACGATATAATTATTTCTCAGTTTGAACAGCTTGCAGGAGGTCTATATGATGGCTATTGGCAGAGCCAGCCCATAAACGGTGGCGAGGCTTCGTTGTACGGTTTCGAGCTTAACTGGCATCAGGAGTTAACATTTCTCCCAGGTTTCCTAAGTGGATTTGGTATTTACGCTAACTACACACATACCTGGGCGAAAACAGAGCTCACTGGTAGAGAAGGCTTCTTGCCGGGACAGGCTGGTGACATTGGTAATATTGCACTTTCGTATGAGAAAGGTGGATTTTCAGCTCAATTGAGTTTCAATTTTCAGGGCCGCTTCATCAGGAAGATCGGAATGGATGCAGCGCATGACCAATACGTAGATAATTATAGGCAAATCGATTTCTCAGCTACACAAAAGTTGTCTAGTTCCATGAGTGCCTTCTTTGAAATGTTTAACACTAACAACGCACCCCAGTATTGGTATTTGGGCGAGACGTCCCGTCCAATTGTGAAGCGGATATTCTCATGGTTGATGCGTGCAGGTTTGAAGTTGACTTTGTGAAAATAAATTAAAAGGAAAGATATAAAGAATTAAATTTTGGGGCTGTATCAAAAGTATTTTTCTCACTCCAAAGTCAGGAGAGCTCGCAAAAAATAATATTCTAAGAAATAAGCACTTGGTGTTATTTGTGTATTCTTTGCCATCTTTCTGATTTTCCTAAATCTCTAACTTTTGATACAGCTCCAATATAAACTTATTTGTGTTTTATTTGAATTCTGGGCCTTGAAAGGAGACGTTATGATAAATTGAGAGGTTTGC
>CAYYPT010000026.1:0-22069 GCA_964473625.1 uncultured bacterium
ATATGATGTTTTTTATTTACAATAACTTACAAATATTTAGCGATGAAGTCAGGAGCATTTAGTTCTTTATAGAACCAGGTTCCCATCTTCTGAACCATTTCCGTACTGTTTTTGGGGTTGTGTTAAACATCCGTGCGGTTGGTTTAATTCCATGCTCTTTAGCATAACAAACCGTCTGGTATCTGAAATACTTTAGGTCTTTACTTTGCCTTATCATGTTGTAGTATCCGATTGGTCCCCTTGTTTTATGGTTGTTTTGATAAGTAAAGATACATAAGGAAACAGTTGGATTACAAATTCTTTTTAGAAAGGGTATGAGACTGCCGGGCTACTACCCAACTCTTCCCTCAACCCTTCTATATCCTTTCTCCCAAACACTCTCAACTCTACCAGGGGGATACCATGTTTATTCCGTGTTCCACAATTTTTTCATTTTTTACTTGCATTTTCTAAAACAAAGTTTTATATTACCGATAACAGTTACCGATAACAGTTACCGATAAATTTACTTTTACTCTTTATTAGTTTAATATGTAAATTCGCCTTAGCTTTTAAATTGAGAAATAGAGAAGGAGGAGATTGAATGCTACTATCTAAAAAATTTCTTATAATTCTCAGTTTTTTATTAAATTGTTTTATTGTTTTCCAGATAATGGCTGGTACTACCGGGAAGATAGCGGGTCATGTAATTGATAAGATTACAGGAAAGCCTCTAATGGGAGCTGATATAATTGTTGTCGGCACGCCCTTTGGAACAGCTACTAATGTCAATGGTGAATACACTATTCTACGTCTTCCTCCGGGTGTTTACAGTGTAACGGCAAGATTTATAGGTTACGGGAGTGTTACTATTAGTCAGGTTCAAGTTCGCATTGATCAAACAACGCGGATTGATTTTTCACTTGAAGAAACAGCTGTTAAAGGTCAGGTTGTGACTGTTAGGGCTAAAAGAGAAGTTGTAAAAAAGGATGTTACCACAAGTATAGCAGTTATTTCTGGAAAAGAAGCTGAGAATCTTCCAATGAACAGTGTTGCTGATATTGTAGCACTTCAGGCAGGAGTTGAGGAAGGGTTAAATATTCGGGGTGGTACTCCGGAAGAGGTGCTTTTTCAAGTTAACGGTATTACTATGCGTGATCCCAGAAACGATCGTCCTATTACAGGTATAGCTCTCAGTGCAATTCGGGAAATTTCGATTGAACGAGGTGGATTTAATGCAGAGTATGGGCAGGTGCGTTCTGGTATTGTTAACGTTGTAACAAAAGAAGGAAGTAAAGATAAATATCAAGGTACAATTACCTTAAAGTTAGCTCCGCCTGCACCCAAATATTTTGGTATTTCACCTTACGACCCCAATTCAATGTGGCTGCGGCCATATCTTGATGATGCTGTTTGTTGGACTGGTACTCAGAATGGTTCGTGGGATAAATACACGCAGCGGCAGTATCCTACATTTCCTGGATGGGATGCGGTTTCCAGACAACTTTTTGAAAATAAGAATCCTTATGATGACTTAACTCCAGCCGCAGCGCAACGTCTTTTCAAATGGCAGCATCGCAAACGCGAAATTAACGATCAGCCTGATTACAATGTTGATGCAGGTTTTGGGGGGCCGGTCCCTCTAATTGGGCAAAAATTGGGGAATCTCAGGTTTTTTACTTCCTTCCGTAATCACCGGGAGATGTACCTTTATCCTTTAACACGGCCTGATTATTACGATTATGACTGGTCACTTCAGCTTACTTCTGATATTCGGAATAATTTGAAGCTGCGAATGTTTGTGTTAAACGGAAAAAGTTATAATATTGCCACCAATGGATGGGCTGGTGAAGGGATTACAACGTATATTCAAACACCCGAAGATTTGACCAGCGAACTTACCCCAGGAAGTTTGTTTGGGACAGGTTATTATAGTAAAGCCGATATTTCACACTCTTCTTATTCTGTAAGGTTAACCCATGTGCTTAGCCCAAGAACTTATTATGAGGCAAGAGTGGAATATGTTTCGCGAAGATATCGAACTACTCCAGGGGCAATGAGAGATACTACAAAACAGTATGAGATTATTGATGGATATTTTGTTGATGAAGCACCGATGAATTATTGGTGGAAGTCAGAAGTTTCTATTGGAGATGGAATGTTTTTTGGTGGACATACTAGTACCTCGCGAGATAATACCAAAATTTCTTCTACAACTTTCAAAGTGGATCTTACCAGTCAGGTTGATTTTCATAATCTTATTAAAACAGGTATGGAAGTTGTTTTGAATGATCTAAATTTTGATTTTGGTATTGTGAATCTGGAATTTCCAGAAAGTAATACATGGGTAAAAATGGAACAGCATCCTATTCAAGGCGCTCTTTACGTTCAAGACAAACTTGAAACCAAAGGGTTCATTCTTAACGCAGGATTACGTTTGGATTACAGTAATCCAAATACAGAATGGCCAAATGTTAATCCATTTGATAAATCATTCTTTTCTGCTAATTATGATCCTTATAGTAAATACCCGGTTAAAAAAGTTAAACCTGATATCCAGCTTAGTCCAAGATTGGGTATATCACATCCTATTACTGAGAACTCAAAACTTTTTTTTAATTACGGGCATTTCAAACAACTTCCAACTTATGAAGAAATGTTTCGTCTCTCAAGAGGAATTTCTAGACAGATGGATGTTTTTGGAGATCCGAGTTTAGCACTGGCCAAGACCATTTCATACGAGTTGGGATTTGATCACTCTTTATTTGATACTTATCTGATTCAAGCTGCAGCATTTTATCATGACATTACCGATCAGTATGCAACTACAACTTATATAAGTGCAGATAAAAGTATGATATATACTGCTGCGAACAATGACAGTTACGAAGATGTTCGTGGATTTGAGTTAACTTTAAGGAAAGTTCGGGGGCGCTGGTGGACTGGTTTTGCTAATTATACGTATAGAGTTTCAACAAGTGGATATTTTGGCACGCGTACAATATATGAAGATCCTTCTGAACAACGCAAATATAATTTAACAACAGAAGAATACAAACAATATAAACCTGTTCCACAACCTTATGCCCGAGTAAATTTGAGTTTTTTTGCTCCTCAAAATTTTGGTCCTAAAGTTTTTGGTGTAAATCCTTTTTCTGGGTTCCAGGTTAGCCTGCTTGGAGAATGGGCGTCTGGTTGGTGGGGAACATGGAATTCCCGAAATCTTCCTGGAATTGCAAATAATGTTCATTATAAAGATTGGCTTGATTTTACTCTACAAATTAATAAAAGATTTTCTTTTAAGAATATGGATTTAACATTTTTTGTGGAAATAGATAATCTATTAAATACACGGCATCTTAATCTTAATAGTTTTATGGATTCACAGGATGAAAAGTTTTATTTTGAATCTTTACATCTTCCTAAGAGTGATGCATACAATAATATTCCTGGAAATGATCGTCCTGGAGATTACCGTAAACCGGGGGTCCCGTATCAGCCAATTGAAAGAGTTGGTGTGATTGATGATCAGGTTGCTGGTGATCCTGGGGTAATTTACTGGGAAAGTACTACTGGAAAATACATGGAATATGTTAATGGCAGTTGGTATGAAGTTAACAGTACACGGATGAGAAAAATTTTAGAAACTAAAGCATATATTGATATGCCTAATATGACTTCATTTAACTTTTTAAAGCCTCGGCGCTTTGTTATTGGAATTCGAACAAACTTTAACCTAAAATAAAAAATCTATAATGTATATCTTATATTGTTTTCAAAGAGGGATACAATGAAAAACAAAAAATGTATTGCGAAAATGAAAATTTTTGTAGCAGGGTTCGGTCTTCTGTTTACTATTTTTTTAGTTAAAACTGGATTTGCTCAGGGGGGTGGTGCTAAAGAAGTGAAGTGGTTACGTGTAGGTTCGCTTCACCAATATATTTTAAATGTTGGGGCAGAGTATGAGATGGGGCGAACTGATAGACCTGACCAGCAACAGGATGGTTTAAGATGGCCAGCACAGTTTTCTTTCCAGGATAATCTTGTTGCTAAAGCTATGTGGATTGGGACAACTAATTATTATGACCGAACACTTAAGAAGGTTGTTCCATATAAGGTTATTGCTGTGGGGACAAGAACTTACGATGCAGTAAATGAAATTATGCCATATGAGTTTAAAATGATAGGACGATTCAATCATCCTATGGTGATTGTTGATGGTTTAACAGCTACTGATAATGCTTTAAATGATGTAGTGGATGAGATAGATGAGAATCTTCCGTGTGATCGTATGGTAATTGACAAACTGCACACCTATATCGGAATAGATGTTATAAGAAAGGTTATGGCTTTTAGCAACCAGTATCATGATAATTATCATATTTATGACTATGTTTTTAAAAATACTGGTATTGTAGATCAAAAAGGTACTGTGGAAGAAAAAACATTAACAGGTGTGGTTTTCTATTTTCAATATCGATATGGAGTTGGTTTTGAAGCTTACCAACGAGGATGGGCAGCAAATCAAAATATAAATTGGGGGAGAAATTGTGTAAATCAAACTATAGGAATTGGGCCTAAAAAGGAAGGGTATGATTTCAGAGCACAGTATTCCTGGTACGGTCCTCATTCGGCTGCGACTGTTGATGATTGGGGAGCTCCTGATTGGAGGAATGGAATAGCGTTGGGAGGTGTTCAGTACGTAGGGAATGTTATCCTCCATGTAGATAGATCACCGCACGATCAAAGTGATGATCCCAATCAGCCTTCTACAACTTACTATATTGGTTCAGACACTGGTCCTCAGAAAAATAATCAGTTTGATGAGGGACTCATGGCACGGAAATATGAAGCTATGACTGCTGGTCATCCACCAAAGACCCATGCAGATGAGGTTGATGGGGGTTATGCTGATGCATGGGGATCCGATGCTGGTGGCTTTGCTCATGGCCAGGGTTTTGGTCCATATACACTTGAACCAGGGGACAGTATTCATATTGTACTTGCAGAAGGAGTTTCTGGAATCTGTCGATGTAAGAATCTTGAGGTTATCAAGAATTGGTTCAATGAAACTGGAAATTATATCAAACCAGATGGTACCCCAACGACCGATAGAGATGAATACAAAAGACTCTGGGTACAAACAGGGGAAGATTCTCTCATGAAAACTTTCAGAAGAGCTATTGGAAATTATAACTCTGGTTATAAGATCCCTCAGCCCCCACCTCCTCCTGACCGTTTTGAAGTTAAGTCTGGTGGAAACCGCATTTCTCTTGTCTGGTCTGACAATGCCGATAGCTGGCCGAATTTTGATGGTTATAGAATATACAGAGCTGTAGGAAAACCTGACACACTTTACGATATGATTTTTGAATGCAATAGAGCAACAGTTGTACATTCTTTTGATGATACAAGTGCAGTAAGAGGGTTTGAGTATTATTACTATATTCAGACCAAAGATGACGGTTCTACTAATGATGTAGAACCTGGAGTGCCGTTAGTTAGCAGTAAATTCTGGACAATGACAAATGTGGGTGCTTTTTTGCGGCGTCCTGCTGGAGAAAAACTATCTGGAATTCGTGTAGTCCCAAATCCATATAATATCAAGGCTCGTTCCATTCAATATGAGCAGGAAGGTCGTAACCGTTTAGCCTTTTATGGATTGCCCGAAAACTGTATTATCAAGATATATACTGAACGTGGAGATCTGGTAAAAACTATTATTCATAACGACGGCAGTGGAGATGAACTATGGGATTCGAGAACAGAATCCGGTCAACTGATAGTGAGTGGTTTGTATATTGTCTATTTTGAGGTAATGGATGATATTTATGATCAAACAACTGGTGTATTAAAACATAAGAAAGGCGAATCAATTTATCGAAAGTTTGTTGTAATCCGTTAAACTTTTCTAATACGTCCAATACATAATAAAGATGAGGGGACTTTAACATGCGCAGATATTCAGCTTTAATTTTTACACTAATGGTTCTCATGATTTTTTCAGGAGAGAGGTTAGTCCGTGGACAGGACCATGTGAAAATAGCTCAGTCTGGTATGCAGTTTTTAAGTGTAACCACTGATGCATATGCAGCGGCTCTTGGGGGAGCTGTGTTTACACATCCTAGAATGAAGTCAACAGCTCTTTTTTTCAATCCAGCATGTATGGCAGTAATGGAAGATGTATTAGATATTGCTGCCAGTAAAAATCGCTGGATAGCTGATATTAATTACAATAGCTTTAGTTTGGCCTTTCGTCCTTTTCACGGGGAATATGGTGTGGTCGGAATAAGTTTAATAACAGTAGATTATGGTGAACTTATCGGAACAATGGTGGATAAATCTCAAGCGTTAGGATATATAGAAACCGGTATATTTTCTCCATCTGCTATGGCTGTAGGGTTTGGGTATGCTCGTCGTCTGAGCGATAGATTTTCAGTGGGAGGACAGGTGAAATGGGTTAGACAGACTCTTGGTGAAAACCAGATACCTCTATCCGACAGTACAACGGCAACGGTGAAAAATGAGCTTACTCCTTTTGCTTTTGATTTTGGAACGCTTTTTTATACTGGTTTTAAAAGTCTTGCTTTTGGTATGTCAGTGAGAAATTTTTCTTCAGAGGTTAAATTTGAAGAAGAAGGATTTCAGCTTCCTCTTTCCTTTACTATGGGAATTTCGATGGATATTATGGATTTAATTGATATTGGAAATATCGAGCAGTCATTAATTTTATCAATAGATGCTACTCATTACAGATCTCATAGGGAGCAGTTGTGTGTTGGTTTGGACTATCAATTTATGCATATTTTGTCGTTGCGAAGCGGTTATATTTCTGGGAATGATGAGAATGGATTGACATTTGGAATGGGGATATCTCATCGCGGTTTCGGTTTGGATTACGCTTATACTCCTTTTGGTATTTTTGATAAAGTCCAGCGTGTGAGTGCAAGATTTTCACTTTGATTATATGTGTTTTACTAAGGAGAAACGCAATGGAAATGAAAAGGAAATATTTTGCAATTTTCTTGTTCCTGTGGGTTTTTTTGATTATAATCACGGGATGTGAATATAAAATTCCCCAGGCTATCTGGCAGCCACAGGGAAAAGGGACTCCAAATCCAATAATTTCTCAAGTAGATCCTCCAAGATGGGCATTTGCAGGAGTTACCTCTATTAAGATAACAGGGCAAAATTTCTCGGAGAATGTAGAAAATAATAGTGTTTATTTTAATAATAAACGGGGAACTATTCTTTCCTGTACTCCTACAGAGATTCTTGTTAAGGCACCTTATCTTAAAGAGCTTATTAAAGATTCTTTGAAAATTCAAATTTCAGTAGAAAAAGCATATTTGCCGGCTATTTATTTCCCTTATCAATTGAAAGAAGCCAGTGTATTGTATGGGGATTTTGATAGCCATTTAGATGTAATTTTTTCTATAGCAGTGGATGCAAATGAAGATGTTTATGCAATGATGAAAGGGAAAACAGTTGTTAAAATTTCACCAAATGGCACAAAGGATGAAGAATGGGGGAGCACCGTTTTCCCAAAAGCCTCGCAAATGCGGGTAGGGCCTGATGGATATCTTTATCTCCAGAGAAGCAATAATCAATCTTTATATCGAATTGCCCCAGAAGGGGGAAAAACTGTAGAATGGGTTAAAGTAGATAAAAAAGTGAGGTTTTTTGATTTTGATGAATATCATAACATATATTTAGGAGGCACGGTGAGCGGTATTTTTGTCGTCTATCCTGATGGTACTTACAAAGCCACAAATATGTATGAAGATTATGATATTAAGGCAATTCGTGTATATGATAATTATCTTTACGTATTGGCTTATTATAAGGGGAGTGATATAAATATACCAAGCAGAGGTATTTGGAGAAGCAGAATTAGTGATGCTCAAGGTAATCTTACGAATCCTGAGCTTGTTGTTGATTGGTCAACTACCGGTAACTATGCAGCAGTTGAATTTTACGATCTTACGTTTGCGTCGGATGGTGATATGTATGTCGGGACAGCCTATCGGGATCCTATTTTAGTTGTGCATCCTGATGGAAGTACTGAGCCACTCTATCCCGGAACCTTGATTCCTGATGCTGACCAATTAGTATGGGGAAATGCCAACTATATGTATGTTAATAGGACTGGTAGTTCAGAAATTCGAAACCTTGTTCGTATAGATATGAATAAAGAGGGCGCTATCTATTATGGAAGAAGATAAAATTTTTTCTGCTTGGCTCTAACCAAATAATAGCCTCAACAACATAGAAAAGAAAGGAGGGATGCTTAAAAAAAAGTAAAAGTTTGTATAAGAAGAAGGGTTTAGTAAAGTAAAATGAAGGGAGAAAAGCCATGGCTAAGAAGAATTTTATTTGGTTCACATTGTTAATGTTCATCTTTTTTTCGGTTAATCTTTTTGCTCAGCAGCAGATTTTTGATTTTGAGGAGGGAGCTGATAGCTGGATTACTGAGTGCGAAACTGAACAAAATGAGTGGTTGCTGGAAGATTACTACGATGATTCCTACACAGGAGACGGATGTCTCTGCGTTACTGGTAAGTTCCGTTATTATCCTAATGATTGGGGAACTTACACTGATGCTCAGTACATCTTTCCCAATAAACTGGATCTTTCTCAATACGATGAAATCCGCTTCTGGGTAAAGATTCTTGATCGCCCCAAGGTTAACCGAAGTCTTTTCTTTACATGCGCTTTGATGGATTACCCGGAGGGGGCAACAGGAAGAGAACTCTGGCAGTGGGAAGGCGATTATGACATTCTATATACACCAATTGATGACTGGTTTGAAGTAATTATACCTTTTGATAGACTAGTGATTCCTGAGTGGGAAACTGTTATAAACAATGTTTTTGATTCCGATGCAGTGTACGGTTTTGATTTTACTGTACAAGGAGACAGTACCGCACCAGACAGTATTCGGTTTCTTATTGATAATTTAGTTGCTGTGCAAAAAGTACGTGATGTATCTCTAGTTAACTTTGACGACAATGAGACAGAGGGTGTCTGGGATCTGTGGATCGATGATCCTACAAATGTCTTTGAGCTAAAGGATAATTACGACGACATGTTTGAAGGACAAGGATGTCTTGAGGTGCGTTGTGTTATGACCAGTTTTCCCCATTTAGAAGAAGGTTGGGGTACGGCCCAGGAGGCCATGTACAATTTTGCGGAACCTGTCGATCTCACAGGTGCTACAGAGCTCAGGTTCATGCTGGATGTTGTTCAGGAACCTGCGGGGAAAGATGTACAGTTCTCAGTAGCACTGACAGATAAACCTGAAGGTAGTGGTGAAGAAAGTTGGGTATTACCCGATAAATGGGGTACTTTTATGACTTATGGTCGACCCGAAGGATGGATGGAAGTGGTTTATCCGTTTGCTGAATTTTCCGTTCCTGATTGGGTAACCCCTGTTAATAATCAATTTGATCTGGATTCCATTATACGATTCGGTTTCACTGTCGGAGGCAATGGCAGTGCTGCAGATAGTGTTGTGTTCAGGCTTGATGATCTCTATGTCACTCATGGTGAAGGTTTGACAGCAGTCGAAAAGACAGATTTAATGGTTCCTGAGAAATTTCATTTATCTCAGAACTACCCCAATCCGTTCAATCCAGAAACAACCATTCGGTTTACGCTGGACAGTCCCGGCAGAGTGAGTTTAAAAATTTACAATAGTCTTGGGCAGCTGGTAAAAACTGTTATTGATAATCGAAATAAACTCCGCGGAGCCTATGAATACAAAGTTGATATGTCAAATATGCCCAGTGGAGTCTATTTTTATGAGCTTAGTCATGCAGGACAAAAAATAACTAAAAAAATGGTATTGACAAGATAGGGGAAAGTAAGTATAATGTATACAGTCTTCGTCATGCATAGATGACGAAGACTGTATACATAAATACCTATAAAACAAAAATAAAAGGATATCCATGCGAGCAAAATTACTGACGGTCTTAATTTCTCTTTTTTTTCTTTTAGTATTGAGTTGTAAAGATAAAGGGATTTTAAACGTTTCCCAAGAAGATAATCAAGAAAATTCTCAGGATTCAATAACTGTTAATTATGCTGGAGTTCGTTCGTCAAGTTATGGAATCAATCCTTTCCCAAATTCTCAGGGATGGAAGAAAGCAATAAAAACAATGGTCAGTTATTTCCCCGGTTCCATACCCTCTGCCATATGGATTGTGGGAGAGATGGAGGGCTCAAGAGATTGTCATCTTTATTTTCCTTCGGATGGTAATCAATATCCGCATATTTCCTTTAACCAGAATGACTTTCATGAAACCTATTTGAATTATTTTGATAATGTTGGAATCAAAGTTTTTTTGCAGGTAGAACCGGCAGATGCTGATATTAAAACTTTGATAGACCTTGTTCTTAATAGATATAGTCATCATTCTTGTGTTATAGGATTTGGAATTGACGTTGAGTGGTATAAAGAAGCTGATCATAGCGGATGGGGTAAAAAGGTTGATAATGCAACAGCAGAGCAGTGGGAAAAGTGGGTTAAAGCCCATAACCCGAACTATCAACTTTTTTTGAAACACTGGGATCTGAACTGGATGCCAAAGACTTATCGCAGTAATATTATTTTTGTGGACGATAGTCAGGGTTTTTCAAGCCTTGATGAACAGGTGAATGAATTCCGCGATTGGGCCGCTTATTTTTCCCCCAATACAGTTTTTTTCCAGATCGGCTATGGAGCAGACAAAAACTGGTGGGGTAAATTTCAAAATCCTCCAAAAACAATAGGTGATGCTATTGCAGAAAAAGTAGTTCAGAAATGTGGGATCTTTTGGGTTGATTTTACGTTGAGAGAAGTACTCCCCACAACTTCCTGATTTTAAATATAAAGTTCCGAAACATGAAAATATCGCACTCCCAAAGAGTTCTTCTGCTGATTGTTTTTTTGTTGCTTGCAATTTCTTCTTGCAGAAATCGCTTAACATTATCCAGAGAAGAACCTATTATTGGTGTAAAAATTTATAATTATGAAGGTACTCTTGATTCCTTGTTTCAGGATCTGCATTCTCTTGGAATCAATACAGTTTTTACCAGTGTGAAGCTGGATGTTGATCCTTATTTCAGAAAATTGGCCAGAAAGTATCACATTTTACGGTTTCTTATTTTACCAATTTTTTACAACCCTGAAGTATTAGCACAGCATCCTAATTGGTATGCAATTACTCAGAATGGACAAAAAGCTTCTGATGATTGGGTTCAGTTTGTTTGTCCTTCTCAGAGTGAATATCGAAAAAGCAAGATTGAATTTATTAAGAAAATTGTGAAAGAGCATAATCCTGACGGGATAAGTATTGATTTCATACGTCACTTTGTTTACTGGGAGAAAGTTTATCCCACTGCTTCCATAGATTCTCTTCCCAATACTTGTTTTGATGATCGGTGTATGAAAAAATTCCAGAATGATACTCATATCAAAATGCCGGCCTTTCTTAAAACAGCAGAAGAAAAATATACGTGGATAAAGAAAAATAACTTTTCTCGCTGGGTTGACTGGAAATGTAATTTGATAACCTCTATGCTGAAATCTATAACAACTGAGGCAAGAAAAATAAAGCCAGAACTTCTTATTAATATTCATATTGTGCCGTGGCGTGAGAATGATTTTGGAGGAGCAATCAAGATTATAGCAGGGCAGGATGTATCTGCAATGGCAAACTACACCGATTATATTTCTCCAATGACCTATCACTACATGGTAAAACAAAAACCTGCCTGGATTCATGAAGTTGTTGATGATATTGCTGCCCAGGCGAATAGACCAGTTGTCCCCAGTATTCAGGTAAAAGAAGAATATCTTTCAGGAAAGCTTACTTTAGAAGATTTTAAAGAAGCGGTGAAACAGGCTGTAAGATGTCCCTCAAAAGGTATAATTTTTTACAACTGGGAGTCGCTTTCCAGTGAAACAGAAAAGAAAATATGGCTTAAAACGTTCTTAAAAAGATATAAAAAATTACAGGAGTACAAGTGAAAAGTAATAATAATATTATAAGGAATTTTTTCTTTGCCTTTATTTCAGGGGTTGTTTTAGTGCTCCTTGCAGCAGGCTGTTTTCATCACATCTCAGGTAAAAATAATGAATGGATATTAGAGAAAGAATGGTATATAGTATCCTCACAAAAAATAACAGGTGATGGTAGAAAGATTTCCACTCCAAATTTCATACCTCATGGCTGGTATCAAACTGATTTACCATCAACTGTGCTTGCCTGTCTCGTCCGAAACAATATGTATCAAAATCCATATTTTGGGATGAGATTAGAAAAAATTCCCAGAGAACAGTTTAAAGTTCCATGGTGGTACAGAAAAACTTTTACTCTCGATCCCACCCTACCAATGGATTATGTAAGTATAATTTTTGAAGGAATTAATTATAGTGCCGATATTTGGCTCAATGGTTCAAAAATTGCCTCTAAGGATACATTAAGAGGTGCTTTCCACATATTTGAGTTGGATATTACCCCCTGGGTGAAAGAAAAAGGGAATGTTCTTGCTGTAGAAGTTTTTCCTCCCAAACCAGGAGATTTTACAATGGGTTTTGTGGATTGGAATCCATCTCCACCAGATAGAAATATGGGAATATGGCGGGAAGTAAAAATCAGACAAGCAGGTTTGGTTTCACTTGACCATCCATTTGTTGAAACTCATATTGATCTTTCGACTTTAAAAAAAGCAGAGCTGGTTATTAGTTCAGAGGTAGTAAATCATGCTGATCGAGAAATAAAAGGCAGGTTAGTTGGAAGAATCGGAAAAATCAGTTTTCAAAAGCAATATATGCTGAAACCCCATGAAAAGCGAAAGATAGTGTTCACACCTGCAAAGTTTCCTGAACTTCGAATTAAAAACCCCCGATTGTGGTGGCCTATTAGTTTTGGAAAACCTAATCTCTATACGTTAAGTTTAGTTTGTATGGTAGGAGAAAAAGTTACAGATCGTAATACCATTTGTTTCGGCATACGAGAAATCTCAGACTATTTTAATAAAGAAGGATACCGGGGGTACAAAATAAACGGGAAAAAGATATTAATTCGTGGAGCAGGATGGACTGATGATCTCATGCTGGCTGATGATGAGCAGAAAATAGAAACCCAGATAAAATATGTTCGCCACATGAATCTGAATACGATTCGTCTGGAGGGTTTCTGGGGTAATAGAGAAAAATTGTACAGTTTGGCTGATCAGTATGGTATTCTGGTTATGGTTGGATGGAGTTGTCAATGGGAGTGGCCGGAACATCTCGGCGGTCCTACCGATGAGTTCGGCGGTGTAATCACAAATAAGCATATCGACCTTGTATCCGGATATTTCAGAGATCAGGTTCTTTGGTTGAGAAATCACCCCAGTATAATGGTCTGGGTTCTTGGAAGTGATTTACTTCCGAGACCCAAGCTAGAGAGGAAATATCGCCAGATTCTGGCCGAGATAGATACTACAAGACCTGCATTGAGTACATGTGCTGATGCAGTAAGTAAAGTCAGTGGTCCCAGCGGAGTTAAGATGAGCGGACCTTATGACTACGTAACTCCCAACTACTGGTATGTAGATAAAAAACACGGTGGTGCTTTTGGTTTTAACACTGAAACAGGACCAGGGCCTCAACCTCCTCCTGTTGAAAGTATTAAAAAAATGATTCCCCCTGATCATCTCTGGCCCATTGATAAGGTGTGGAATTACCATTGTGGAAGAAATGAGTTTAATGTAATGGATAATTATCTTCATGCGTTTAAAGAGCGTTACGGAGAATCAAAAAGTGTTGAAGATTTTGCAAAATGGGCACAAGTGGTTAATTATGAAGCTATCAGGCCAATGTTTGAGGCTTTTCGTGTTAGAAAATTTTATGCAACAGGTGTTATTCAATGGATGCTGAATTCTGCATGGCCAGAGACTTTCTGGCAACTTTACGATTGGTATCTTTTGCCCAATGGAGCTTTTTATGGGACTAAAACTGCATGTAAGCCCCTTCATCTTGTATATGATTATGGCAATAATAGTATTTACCTTGTAAATGGTACACTTGAACAATTTGACCATTTAAAAGCTGAAATTAAAATTTTTAATTTCTATTCAAAAAAAATTTTTCAAAAAACATTCAGTATAAAAATTGGTGAAAATCTTTCAAAGAAAATTTTTGAAATACCAAAATTGGATTTACTTACAACAGTTTATTTTCTTGATCTGAGTCTTAAGTCTCTTGATGGAACCACATTGGATAGAAATTTTTATTGGCTTTCAAAGAAAAAAGATATTCTGGATTATAAAAATCATTTATGGTATGTTACTCCAAACAAAAGTTTTGCAGATTTTACGCCTCTAAGAAATTTGTCAAAAGTTAAGATTGAAGTTCGTCACAGTTTTATAGATATGGGAAGTAATCAAGAAGTTAAAGTCACCCTGGAAAATCCGACTGATAAGATAGTTTTTTTCATTGAGCTTCGTATAGTAAATGACAAGACAAATCAATCCATTTTGCCTATATTATGGGACGATAATTACATATCGCTTCTTCCAGGAGAGAGGAGAATAGTTCATGGTAGATATAACAAAGCAGATCTAAAGGGTGGAAAACCAGTGTTAAAATACAATGGGATAAATCTTGAAG
Source organism: uncultured bacterium (assembly GCA_964473625.1). Lineage (GTDB taxonomy): Bacteria > Zhuqueibacterota > QNDG01 > QNDG01 > DSAB01 > CAYYPT01. The sequence goes on from CAYYPT010000026.1 coordinate 14,624, forward strand.
ATTGAAGATATTGATCTTAATGAGGTAAAACCATAGGGAACAAAAAACAATTATGAAAGGCCATTTATTATGAAAAGGAATTATTTTGTTGTGGTGCTGATTTTCATTATTTTCTCTGTGATCTCTTTTCTCACAAATATTATTAATCCATTAATCCCGGATGTTATGAAGAGTTTTCATCTGAATAAAACCTTAGCCGGGCTTTTGCCTTTTTCCTTTTTTATTGCTTACGGTGTGATGTCCATCCCTGCTGGTATGATGGTAGAGAAGTACAGAGAAAAAAAGATGATGGTGATCCCATTTATGCTGGCTTGTGTTGCTGCATTAGTATTTGTATTTTTCCCTTCTTTTCCTGTATATCTTATCAGTCTTTTTGCTATTGGGGCAGGGATGGCAATGCTTCAGGTTACGATTAACCCTTTATTAAGAGTTTCAGGTGGGGAAGAACATTTCGCCGTAACCTCAGTTATTGCCCAGCTTTTTTTCGGCGGTGCATCCTATTTGGGGCCATTGCTCTATTCCTATCTTGTAAGAAATTTACCTGATCCTTCTGAAGATGGAAATATCTTTCTCCATACCTTATCTGGACTGGTACCAACTAATCTCCCTTGGATATCTTTGTATTGGGTTTTTGCTGTTCTTACTTTTCTCATGGTTCTTGTAATTTCAATTATTCGATTACCCAGAGTGGAACTGAAAGAGGAAGAAAAAGTGGGCAGTTGGGATATTCATAAAAAACTTTTCAAAAACAAATATGTCATTTTATATTTTATAGGTATATTTACCTATGTAGGCTCAGAACAAGGTGTAGGTAATTGGATTTCTAAGTTTCTCTCTGAATATCATGGTTTTGATCCGCAGGTTGTAGGAGCTCATACAGTTTCCCTGTTCTGGGGCTTGTTGACCATTGGTTGTTTTGTTGGTATAATTCTTCTTAAACTTTTTGATAGTCGTAAAGTACTTATTGGAGCAGCCAGTCTGGCAATTATTACTTTAACTGTTGCTTTAACTGGTTCCGGAAATGTAGCAAAGGTTGCTTTTCCATTAGTAGGATTTTTCTATTCTGTAATGTGGTCAATTATTTTTTCATTGGCATTGAATTCTGTAGCCGAATATCACGGCTCATTTTCCGGAATCCTCTGTACGGGTATTATAGGGGGAGCAATTGTTCCCTTGATCATAGGTGCAATAGCTGACCATCTGGGTCTTCGGGTAGGTATGATGTTTCTTTATTTAACGTTGGGTTATATTCTCAGTGTTGGATTCTGGTCTAAACCGTTGATTAAGAATGCTACTATTATCTGAGACTTTTTACATGTTGTATCAGAATTAGGTATCAGTAAAAGGGAGTTGTTTATGATTGATGGAAGAATTATCGGAGTTGATGTTGGAGGAACCAAAATTGGAGTGGGGCTGGTTGAAGGCACCCAAATTTCTCAGTATGAGAATTTTGGTATTACAGCAGATGGTACGGAAGAGCAGGTTATTAATGAAGTAATTGGGGCTATTGAAAGTGTTTTCCGTAATGATGTTCATGGAATAGGAATTGGCGTACCGAGTCTTGTAGATGTGGAAAAGGGAATTGTTTATGATGTACAAAATATCCCTTCATGGAAAGAAGTACATCTAAAAGAAATCATAGAAAATCGTTTTCACAAACCGGTTTTTATAACAAATGATGCCAATTGTTTTGTCGTAGGTGAAAAATATTTTGGAAAAGGTAAACCTTACAGCCATATAGTTGGATTAACACTGGGGACCGGAATGGGGGCAGGGATTATTATTAACAATCATCTCTATACCGGTGTTAACTGTGGTGCAGGGGAGTTTGGCTCAATTCCCTATCTTTCGCATACTTATGAATATTATTGCAGTGGACAATTTTTTATAAACGAGTATCATCTACAGGGGATTGAAGTTTATGAAAGGGCAATGCAGGGAGATGAAACTGCACTTAAAATATACAGAGAGTTTGGTAAACATGTAGGTAATGCGATTATAGCTGTCCTTTTTGCTGTAGATCCAGAGGCAATTTTTCTTGGAGGGACAATCAGTAAGGCTTATCCTTATTTTAAAGAAAATATGTTAGAAATTATAAATACCTTTCCCTATCGCCGTACTGTTGACCGCCTGGTCATCGATGTTACGGAAAAAACACGAATAGCTGTGCTTGGTGCGGCGGCGTTGTATTACGATGCTCAGGGAGGAAAGTTGGATATTGCCTCAAAATAAAATGTTATATGGAGAATAAAAAGTTTATCCAAAATTAACGGATAAGGAATTCAAAGCCAAATTTTTAATGAAAAAGTAACATTCTTTATTCTGGCCAAAACGAATAATCATAGTTTAAAATCTTTGATAAAATTCTATTGATTTCTTGGGTTACTTTTAGTACATTTATTTGTTACTTGAAATCACCTCATGATTATTATTTTTGTATCTTTATAACTTTCTTTAAATATAGTAACTTGGGAGGTGATTTCAAGTCTTTTTATTCTTTATCCATTAATTTGGGTTCTATATAGATTCTGTTTCTTTGTTGATTTAATAAATTAATATGAAGATTACACTTGCCGACATAGCCCAAAAAGCCAATGTTTCTAAAATGACTGTTTCTCGCGTACTTAGTGGAAAGGGACAGGTTGCTAAGGAAACATACGACCGGGTCATGAAAATTGTTGAAGAATTTGGATATCAACCTAATTGGCTTGCCAGAGGATTGGCCAGTAAGCGTTCTATGATCATAGGTGTAATTATTCCTAAGATTGAACATATGTTCTTAGATAATTATATTACCCAGGTGCTTACAGGCGTTGTCGACATAGCTGTAGAGAACAACTATCGTATAATGCTTTGCCCTGTAGAAACAAAACCGCATGGAAATTCTGAATACTTAAATGTTGCTCGTACCAAACTTCTTGATGGTATGATCCTTTTAAAAACAAAGGTAAATGATCCTAACATTGAAACGTTAGCCAATGCAGGATTTCCATTTGTTCTGGTTAATCACAAAAAGTATTCAAAAAAATATAATTTTGTTGATTCTAAAAATATTCAGGGGGCAAAGCTTGCAATGGAGTATTTATATCAACATGGTCATCGAAAGATTGCATTTGTATCTGGAAGTTTAGATGAAACTAATGGGAAAGATAGATTAAAAGGATATATAGAGAGTCTGGAAAGATTTGGTCTACCATTCAAAGAAGAATGGGTAGTGTATGGTGATTTTAATAAAAATAAAGCCTATAGGTTCTCAGAAAAACTCTTCTTGGATAAAAAAAAGATGCCTACAGCTATTTTTTGTGCCGATGATTACATGGCTATTGGGGTTATGCAACGGATCAAAGAGATTGGGTTAAGAGTCCCGGAAGATATAGCTGTTATTGGCTTTGATGATATTGAATTGGCTGCATATGTAAAGCCTGCTTTGACAACCATTCGTCAACCCATATATGAATTGGGGAAAACAAGTACACAGATTCTTCTTAATTTAATTAATGATAAGCAGAAAACCCCTGTTCATCGATTACTCGATGTTGAATTAATTAAACGCGAATCTGCTTGATTTAACCTGAAATATTCCGTAAGAAAAATTATCATTTAATCACGAATAACCATTCTGTCATTGCGGGGAGTCCCGATCTTCATTATACAGAGGATCGGGAGAACGATGCAATTTTCTTACGGTAATGTGGATATGTATAGTGTAAAGATGATCCTCAAGGGGATTGCTTCGGTCCGGCTGACGCCGTCCTCGCAGAGACATGCTTTTATTTTTGTAACAATGTGTTACGACGGGTGTTAATCTTTATCGTGTGGCACGACCACAAGGGTCGTGCCACACGCAGTAAGTTCATATTATACAGGACACCTGACGTTGCCCCCACGGCGTAGCCGTGTCCGCTGCACGCACGGTTAGGTGCAAACTAACATCGCTCATTGTGAAAATCCTCTAATGTTTTTACATTTACTATCCAATTGGCAGGGATAGTTTTGTAGAATATCATACCGCAATCAATTTCTAATTTCCTAGATTGAAAATTCGGGTTCGAGATTCGATAGCTCCAAGCTTTAAGAAACTCATTTACAAGATTGGGGACATCTCCCTTACGTCGCATATCGTCAATACCAAAATAAGGATGTGCTGCTCCTAATGCCAGATTTCCAGGAAGAGCAATCTCGATTATTCTGGGTTTCCCATAAAGCGAGAGGAGTTTTTTCCCTTCTTCTCCTAAAAGATACTGCGCTACACGTTGGTCAAATTCAGAGCCAAAAGCAAGGTAGTGGTTAAAGCCGTGAACTAAACCAGCCTTTGAAAGCGTAAGATGCACTTGACCTTCTCTATTACCTGCACGGTTGTTCTTCCCATATGCTTCAATGACTGCGTCTAATCGATCTGCTACTTCACTCCATTTTGGATGAAACGACAATGCTCTGGCAAGACGATTACGCCGCAATTTAGCTTCTAGTGGTAACAGACCATTATTTTTGATTGAAGTAACTTCTTCGTCGGTTAATCGAGTCCCGTGATACCCCATGATATTTACTGATGTGATCCAAGCCAATACTGCGTCAGTGACAGCGTCGCTGTCTGTCAATGTGAAGAGAAAATCCAATGCATCTTCGATGAACTCAAATTTAGCTCCTGCCAATCTCTCTATTACACTATCTGTCACCACAGAGCGTAATACTACCGTTAGATTGGGTGCCCAGCAATCAATATTATCGAAATCTACTGTTTCAATTAACCTCATGGCCTATTTTTTGCGCTTAACGACTCTTATCTTGAATAGCCAGACTTTACTTGACAAAATGTCTTTCCATCTGCAAAATGATAATACCCAGATTTTCATTTATTTTGATTGAAAGGACAATACCATAAAACTTTAAGCTCGAGATGGAAAAAATACTATTTCTCCGATAAGTTTTTGAGTTTTTCCTGAATTTTGTTTTGGTTGCCCTCATATTTTATAATCATTAAAAAGCGTAGTTTATTACTGTTCGAGTTCATTATGTCGTTCTGTCTCGCTTATTTTATATTCAAGTTCATCCAGCATTTCTTCAAGTATTTGAATTTCAGATTTAACATAAAAAGAACGCCTGGTTTTATATGATTTTTTTCTCAAATCTTTTAGTTTTGTTTCAACTTTCTTTCTTTTTTCTATAAGGGAATCCAAACAGCTATACCGTAGTTCTCTTTTTCTTCTTTCGATTTCGGCTATGATATTCAACCTATGATTTTCATCCCTGAGTATCTCCAATTTATCGAAAACATGACCGAAAAAGAAAGATGCCAGTAAAGCAAGAGTATAGGCAATTAAACTACGTGTTGTCACGAACTCTCCATTCTCATCATATCCGCCCCAATTATCAGGAATGAAGAATAATAGTTTTTCAATTCCTTGACTAAAGATTAGCATTAAACTGAGGAATGCACCAATATATATTACCATAGCAATTTTGCCATGCGATTTGGAAAAGCGATTCTTGGCGTACGGATCAAAAAACCACCATACAAAGACTACTGGTGATAGGATGAGCCACGCAAATAGCGAAATTAGAATGGTGAAGAAAAATATTTCCATAACTGTGTCACTTCTCTTTCATAGGCCTAACGATTCTTACCTCAAATAAATCGGAATTTACTTGACAAAGTGTCTTCCCATCTGTAAAATGATAATATCAATATTTTTATTTATTTGATTGAAAAGGGTCGTGTCACACGCAGTAAGTTTATACTATACAGGACACCCGACGCTGCAGCCGTGGTTGGGCAGCCTATGGCATCGCTAACTTCGCTTATTCCCACCAATATTTATTATCAAAGTGATAACGCGGTCATCACTACTGGTTTTTGTTGAAAGGTTGTCAGGAACTCGCTCTCCTTTGTTAAACAGGAGTGAAACACCATGACTAAACTCTTCTAATAGCCTGCTGCTATTAGCGCGAACATTCTTCAATGCTTTCAGCGATCTAAGAGTGACAAATACCGTACTTACTGCAATTCGATATTGCCCCACAGAAAAGATCGCATCCACCATACTCTTAGAAGCACTTTCAACCTGAAGAAAATCGCCCAATGGCGATAAATACCCTCGAAGTATATCTAACGCCGTGTTTTTATCACTAACATCGACTTTGCCTTTTTCCACATCCTCTCGCAAAGATTCCAACTGTAGTTGCAACGTGATAGTGCTAGCAAGATAAGTTAGCCAAGCTTCAACTGTATCAACAACAAATTTAGCTTCTTCTAAACTCACACGTTTGCCGACATGAGTTACCCGATTCCTGATTTGCTTAGCTCGTTTGTAGCGATTCCAAAGTTCTGACTGCTTGTCTACTCTGAGACCAGTGGCGATTGGAATAATTATAGACAGTCGCGAATCAAAGTCATTTCTTGTTTTATCCTGAATCCACTTTAGAAGCAATGGATCAATTTTGTGTTCAAGTTCTTGAAAGACGTATGTCTGTACGTAGCTTTCCAAGCACGAAATCGCTTCTAGAACTGCTGGACGAAGATAATTGTCTCGTCCAGACAGCAGCAGAGATTTTGCATTTTTTAGCAAATCTGTAGGAGAGAGTAATTCTTTCAAATCGCTACTCATTTTGTTTCGCCTGACCAATCAAGGCTGCCTAATGTTACCATCACCAACTCCGTAAATCCCTCATTTTTTCTTTTCGGCGAATCGAAGGAGGATGTTGTGGTTCGTGGCCGAATAATAGAAAAAGAGCCATGGAATTTAAATTAAAGTTCATAGGATTAAGAAACAATGATGCTTTATTATACATCCACAAACTGTAGTGCTTTGCTCGAATAGTAAACCGCACCTGGTCCAATAACTTGGGCTTTCTTTTATCTTTGGATAAAACCATGACACAATCCGGCACTCTCGCCAAGGAATTTTCCCGCCCAAACTAAGCTGTAGTATCTGAGATGTAAAATAGGGGGGATAAAGTTTCAGTAAATCATTCTTAAATCAAGTAAATTATAATAAACAGTTTATTAAATGTCAAGAAAAAAATAAGAAAAAAATGAAAGATTCTTTGAACGATTTGTAAGGTATAAGATGCTATTTACTAAGATTAAAAATCCAGATGGGGCGAAGGCCTATGCGACGGGTGACTGTCATATTTAATCTTTGTCGTGTGGCACGACCCCAAGGGTTGTGCCACACGCAGTAAGTTCATACTATACAGGACACCCGACGAACTGAAAAGTGAAAATTGAAGCAAGCCTTCTCATCCAGTGCATTTTTGGTTAGCACATTTTAATGTTGACTTTAATGCCATTATACTGTACATTATGATGTCCTATAAAATTTATTTCTTGGAGGTTATTATGTATCATATTGATGTTAAGAATATAAAACCACTAACAGATTTTCGTAACCATATCAAAAAATATATTAACGAGCTTAAAACCAATAAGAATCCGATCATACTAAC
>CAYYPT010000027.1:0-7363 GCA_964473625.1 uncultured bacterium
TATGTTTGATTTAAAAACCTATGTTGCAAGAAGAAAACGTTTGAGGAATCAGGTTGGATCTGGCGTTATTCTCTTTTTGGGCAACGATGAAAGTCCTATGAATTACCCGGACAATCCCTATCATTTCAGACAAGACAGCTCTTTTCTCTATTTTTTTGGTCTTAATTATCCCGGCCTTGCAGCTCTTATTGATATAGATGAAGGGAGAGAAACTATTTTCGGTAATGAATTAACCGTAGATGATATTGTCTGGATGGGAACTCAGCCGACCATCAAAGAGAAGAGTGAGAAAGTCGGAGTCGAAAATACTGCTCCGTTGAGTAAGCTGAAGGGAGTTATTAGTACTGTGAAGAAACAGGGGAGAAAGATTCATTTTCTTCCTCCGTATCGAGCAGAACATTTTTTGAAGATTTTTGATCTCATGGAAATCCCCCCCTCTGAAATCTCTGCCAGCGCATCAATAAAATTAATAAAAGCAGTTGTAGAGCAGCGAAACAAAAAGACCAGAGAAGAGATTGCTGAGATTGAGAAAGCTGTGAATATCTCAGCTGACATGCATCTTACTGCCTATAAGATGGTTCGGCCCGGACTTAGCGAAGCCCAGATTGCTGCTGCTGTGCATAAGGTAGCTTTTGAATCCGGTTGTCAGCTCTCATTTCCTATCATTGCTACCACCCACGGAGAAACCCTTCATAACCATTACTACGGAAATGTTCTGGAACATGGAGATATGTTTCTTCTGGATGCAGGTGCAGAAACTCCGATGGGCTATGCAGGAGATCTCTCCAGCACCATGCCGGTAGACCAAAAGTTTACAGAAAAGCAAAAAGAGATTTATCAAGTAGCACTAAATGCTCATGAAGCAGCTGTCTCTGCTCTTGAACCGGGAGTGAAATTTAAAGATGTTCATCTTCTTGCCTGTAAAACTATTGCAGAGGGTATGAAAGCATTAGGGTTCATGAAAGGGGATACAGAAGAAGCAGTAGCCCAGGGTGCACATGCACTCTTTTTCCCGTGCGGTACAGGCCACATGATGGGTCTTGACGTTCACGACATGGAGAATCTGGGCGAAGTTTATGTAGGATATGCTGGAGAAGCCAAAAGCAGTCAGTTTGGATTGAAATCACTCCGGCTGGCAAGAGAGTTAGAGCCAGGATTTGTTCTTACAATTGAACCGGGAATTTATTTTATTCCCGAACTCATCGATATGTGGAAAAGTGAGAAGAAATTTACAGATTTCATAGATTATGAGAAAGTAGAAGCGTACAAGGATTTTGGTGGTTTAAGAAACGAAGAAGATTATTTGATTACTGAAACAGGTCACAGATTTCTGGGTAAACCAATACCAAAAACGATAGAAGATGTAGAAGCTATAAGAAGCTATAAAAAATGAGGAGTGAGACATGAATACCTACATTACCATTATTCTCGTCTATCTGTTAGGTCTAACTGTGATGAATTTTTGGAAGTCAAGGAAGGTGAAAAATCAGGATGATATGATGCTGGCAGGCAGATCAATACCGCTGACAAAAATGGTTTTTACCTTAATATGTACCTGGATCGGTTCCGGAACATTTATTGCAGGTGCTGAGTTTGCAGCCAAAGCCGGCTGGAGTGCTTTATGGCAGCCTGCTGGGGCATGGATTGGTATTATTATTATCTATTTTTTAGCTGCTAAAATCCGCACATTTGGGCAATACACAGTGGGAGATATTCTTGAAGTTCGGTACAACAGCGTTGCTAGAATTTTTGGTGCTATTGCTATTATTATTAGTTTTACTGTAATTGTCAGTTATCAGTTCAAAGCCGGTGGTTATGTTTTGAATGCCATTTCAGATGGCGCTATTTCGACTGATCAGGGAATGTTTATGTCATTTCTTTTTGTGACTCTTTTTACTGCCATTGGTGGGATGATAGCTGTTGCTAATACAGATCTTCCCAACGGTATTGTTATATTAAGTTCAACTGTTATTTCTACCCCTTTAGTAATTTTAGCGGCTGGTGGCTGGAATAAGATGAAAACTGTTTTACCCTCATCTCATTTTCAGGTGTTCAGCTCTGCATTTGGGGGCAATCCTTATTTAAAGATTCCAGCAATAGGTTTGTCCGGAATGCTACTGTTATTAGGTGTGCAGAGTATGTATCAGAAATTTTACAGTGCAAAAAATCCGGCAGAGGCAAAAAGAGCAACAGGTTTGTGGGTGGTGGGAACGATGATTATCGAAAGTGTTGCCATTGTTATGGCGGTTTTTGCTTCTTCTTATTTCTGGAAAGAACTTCAGTCTGGCAGTATGGATGCTGCCGCAGTAATTGTTCAAGCTGCCAAAAGAATGATTCCACTTCCTATCGGAGTTTTGCTGTTAGGGGCAGCTACCGCAGTTGTCATTTCAACTGGGATGAATTATTTATTATCCCCAACTACAACCATTATGCATGATCTTTATCAACGCTTCATGAAAAAAGATTCTGTTAAAACCGCAGCATCTGAAAAAAGTATGGTCCTTCTGCAAAAGGGTTTGATAATTGTCTTGGGGATTCTTGCCTATTTAATGGCAGCAAGAATGCAGTCTGTGCTTGAAAGTGCTTATTTTGCCTATACGATATACGGAGTTGCAATTACACCAGCTCTTCTGGCAGCTTTGGTCTGGAAGAGAACTACTAAAGCTGCCGGGGTAGTCTCAATTGTTTCCGCCACTATTATTACTGTTTTCTTAAAGCTGGCTGGTTACATATGGCCGTCAATTATGGTTCCTCGCGGTAATCCCAACGGTGATCCTTTTGGTATACCAATTATTTACCCTGCTCTGGCTATTTCTGTGCTCAGTCTGATCATAATTTCTTATTTAACAAAACGTCCTTCAAAAGAGGTGCTTTCAAACTTCTTTCCTGATGAAAAATAATAAGTTAGGAGGGAAAAATGTTACAGAAAAAAAAGACAAATTTCTTCTTGCCAGGGAGTAAACGAATCTCTCTGGGAAGCTCTTATTCAAGAGGTTACACCGTCAGTAATCTTTTTGGTTGGATTTTACTCCTTTTGTTCTTTGCCGTTTATATCTTGCCAGCAAAGGCACAGGATTCTTCTCTTCTCAATCTTGAGAGAATCTTTAGCTCAAGGGAATTTTCCACTGAGAGATTTGGGCCTGTCCGCTGGTTAAAAGATGGTTCTGGCTATACCACACTGGAGCAAACAAAATCAAAATCAGGCGGCAGGGATATTGTTTTTTATGATTCAAAAACAGGGCGAAGGAAAATACTTGTACCTGCTTTCCGACTTATCCCCCCGGGCAAATCTTCTCCTCTGAAAATCGCTGATTACCAGTGGTCGCATGATAGAAAGTCGCTTCTTATTTTTACCAATACCAGACGTGTATGGCGGAGGAATACAAGGGGTGATTACTGGATGCTTCGTCTTAAAGATTGGAAACTGAAAAAATTGGGTGCGGATACCAGACCCTCTTCTTTAATGTTTGCCAAATTCTCACCGGATGGAAATCGTGTTGCTTATGTCTACGAAAATAACATTTACGTCGAGAATTTAGAAGACAGTGCTGTTGTTCAATTAACCACTGATGGATCAAATCATATTGTTAATGGAACCTCTGATTGGGTCTATGAAGAAGAATTTTTCCTTCGAGACGGATTTCGCTGGAGTCCTGACGGCAACTATATCGCATACTGGCAGTTTGATACAGAGGGCGTCCCAATCTACTACCTTGTAGATGATACTGATTCGCTATACCAAAAACTCAAACCCATTCCCTATCCAAAGGCAGGACAGACAAATTCTGCCTGCAGGATTGGTGTGGTGAGTGCTGATGGTGGGGAGACTTGCTGGATGAAAGTGGAAGGTGATCCTCGCAACAATTACATTCCCAGGATGGAATGGGCATCAAATTCCCATGAGATAGTTTTTCAGTATCTCAACCGTTTGCAGAATACTGATAGAGTTATGATTGGTAATATCCGCACAGGAGATGTTAAAACGGTTTTAACAGAAAAGGACAGTGCATGGGTTGATGTTGTGGACGATATGCACTGGCTGGATAATGGAAAAGAGTTTACATGGGTTAGCGAGCGCGACGGTTGGCGTCATGTCTATGTTGTTTCCCGTTCTGGTGATAAAATTCGTCTTGTGACACCCGGTAATTTTGATGTTATAAGTATCCTGAAAATAGATGAAAAAGAAGGATGGCTGTATTATATTGCTTCTCCTGAAAATCCAACACAGCGCTATTTGTATCGGATACAACTGGATGGAAAAGGGATGCCCGAGAGGTTGACGCCGATCGATCAACCTGGCACACACAGTTACCAAATTTCTCCAGACGCAAAATGGGCTTTTCATACCTATTCTACTTTTGATACACCGCCTGTTATTCAACTTATCCATCTACCAGACCACAAGGTCGTCCGTACACTGGTAGATAATGCAAGAGTCCGTGCAAAAGTAAATTCACTTAAGAGATTTCCATCTGAATTCTTCCGTGTAGATATTGGAGATGGTGTACTGCTCGATGGTTGGTGCATCAAGCCCCCGGATTTTGATTCCCACAGAAAATATCCAGTACTTTTTTATGTTTACGGAGAACCATGGGGGCAGACTGTTCTGGACAGATGGGGTGGGAGGAATTATCTCTGGTACCTTATGCTTGCCCAGCAGGGATATATTATAATGAGTGTGGACAACAGAGGAACACCAGCACCACGGGGCCGTGCGTGGCGGAAGTGTATTTACCGTCGAATCGGGATTCTTGCTTCTTCTGATCAGGCAAAAGCTGTTCGTGAAATTATAAAAGAAAGACCTTATGTGGATCCTGGGAGGATCGGAATCTGGGGCTGGAGTGGAGGTGGTTCAATGACACTAAATGCAATGTTCAGGTATCCTGATCTGTACCGCATGGGTATGGCAGTAGCTCCTGTGTCAAATGTGCGCTTTTATGATTCCATTTATCAGGAGCGGTATATGGGATTGCCCCAGGACAACGGTGAGGATTACGCAAAATGTTCGCCTATAACTTATGCAAATCAGTTGAGTGGTAATCTTCTCATTGTGCACGGTACTGGTGATGACAATGTACATTTCCAGAACACAGAGGCACTTGTCAACGAATTGATTAAGGACGATAAGCCTTTTACTATGATGGCTTATCCGAATCGTTCTCACGGCATATACGAGGGTAAAAACACGACGCATCATCTTTTTGAACTGCTCACAAGATACTTAAAGAAAAATTTGCCTCCTGGCCCAACAGATTATTAAAGCCAAAAATCAGTGAGAGAAGAAAATGTTGTTCCTTAAGGAAAAGGATATTTTAGAAGCAGTATCTTTTGAAGAGATAATCAATTCTGTTGAATCAGCATTTGTTTTATACGAGAAAAAAGAATTCTACATGCCTGATAGAATACATGCTGATTATTTGGGAAACACGCTTTTGCTGATGCCTTGTTTTACCCAAAAAAGTTTTGGTACTAAACTGGTTGCGCTTTTTCCTGAAAATAGTAAAAGGAATATACCTGTTCTCAGCGGTGTAATGATTCTCAATGATGGAAAAACAGGAAAGCCCCTTGCTCTGCTTGACGGTTCAGTATTGACAGCTTTGAGAACCGGGGCTGTTGGCAGTGTGAGTGTTCGATATTTGGCCCCAGCGGATGCTAAAGTACTGGGGATAGTTGGTGCTGGTGTTCAGGGGTTTCATCAGGCTTTGTTTGTATCTACTGTGAGAAACATTACAGATATTTATCTATTTGATATAGATTCTGAAAAAGTCGGGACTTTTACATCAAAATTTTCAGGGATTCGTCCAGAAATCCAACTTCATCAGGCAGGTTCTGTGGAGGAACTGTTAAAAAAATGCCGGATTATTATTACTGCAACTACCTCACATGAGCCTGTTCTTCCAAATGAAGAGAGATTATTAGAAGGGAGACACTTTGTCGGCATTGGTTCTTACAAACCGGATATGAGAGAATTCCCTGAAGTTTTGTTTAAGCTTATCAGTGAAGTTTTTATTGATACTGAACAAGCTGTGGAAGAATCAGGTGATATTGTTGTTCCTCTTAGAAATCACTGGATTAGGAGAAACCAGGTCTTTACTCTCGGGCAGTTTATAATTAATAAAGGGAAGAAAAAAATGACTGGAGGTGGAACAACCCTTTTTAAATCTGTTGGAATGGCTCTTTTTGATCTTATTGTTTCAGATTTGATTTACAAAAGAGCAGTTGAAAAAGGACTGGGAGAGGAAATGAATTTTTAACTGAAGTTTTTGTGGATATGGCCAATTTGGCATGGCAACTCAGAAAGAATATGACGGAAGCTGAGAGGTGATAGAAATGGCAATAAACTGGAAACCGCCTGAAGATTGGGGGATAATTACCACAATTGATGCACATGCAGCAGGTGAACCTCTGCGGGTTATTACTGGTGGGCTGTCAGAAATTCCGGGCAAGACAATTCTGGAAAAACGTAATTATGCTATGAAGCACCTGGATCATTTGAGAACAGGACTTATGTGGGAACCGCGAGGGCATGCTGATATGTACGGGGCGATTATTACTGAGCCAGTTACACCGGATGGGGATTTAGGAGTTTTGTTTATGCACAATGAAGGTTTTAGCACAATGTGCGGTCACGGTATAATTGGATTAACAACAGTGGTTTTTGAAACAGGCATGGTTGTTAAAGAAGGCTCGAATCCAGTTTTAAAAATTGACACTCCTGCTGGCAGAGTGACTGCTACTGCGCATTTAGAAAATGGAAAAGTTAAGAGCGTCTCTTTTTTGAATGTGCCGTCATTTGTTTATAAGAAAAATCAAAAAGTCGAAGTTCCTGGCATCGGATCTGTCGAATACGATATAGCGTTTGGAGGAGCTTTCTACGCTTTTTGCAGTGCAGAGGAGCTTAATCTCGGTCTGGAAGCAAAAAATTATATTCAGCTAATTGATATTGGAAGGCGGATTAAATATGCTGTTATGGATAGTATAGAAATTAAACATCCTTTTGAAGATGATTTGAGCTTTTTGTACGGCACAATTATAGTTGGGAAACCTCTGGATACATCTCATCACAGCAGAAACGTTTGTATATTTGCTGAAGGAGAGGTTGATCGTTCTCCAACTGGTACTGGCGTCAGCGCAAGGGCGGCTATTAACTATTCCAAAGGCGAGCTGCCTGTTGGACACGTGATTACCATTGAGAGCATACTTGGAACCTGTTTTGATGTACGAGTTGTAGATACAATCCAATTCGGTGGACATTCTGCTGTGATCCCTGAAGTTACAGGCAGTGCGTTTATAACAGGCCAGAACCAGTTTTATTTTGATCCTGAGGATCCTTTGAAAGATGGTTTTATTTTTAGGTAAATGA
>CAYYPT010000027.1:7463-21962 GCA_964473625.1 uncultured bacterium
ATGTATAAACAAAAAACAAACTGGCGGATATTTTTAACTTTATTCATAGTTATTTTCGCTGCTTTTGTTTTACCGGGATGTACAAACAAGACTCTCAGGCAGCCCTCAGTGTCAGAATCTCCCCTTTTCAAAAAACTTCGCGTTTTGCTGTCGGGAGCAGAAATTAAAAAAATCAAGCCTGATTCTCTTTTCAAAGAAGCTTACGAGATAAAGTTAATTCAACCGCTGGATCATCAAAATCCCGAAGGCAAGGAATTTGCTCAGCGAATATATCTTTCCCACATAGATTTCTCAAGGCCGGTGATTTTTGTAACAGAAGGATACTCCATGCCCCGTAACCGTACCAGCGAATTGAGCAAAATTCTTGGTGCAAACCAGATTAGAGTTGAACATCGGTTTTTTGGAGAATCAAGGCCCGACTCAATGGAATGGAAATATTTGAACGTGAAACAAATTGCTTCTGATTATCATAGAATTGTCCAATTATTTAAAAAAATATATAAAGGGAAATGGCTCTCTACTGGAATAAGCAAAGGTGGACAGACAGCGCTTTTTTTCAGGCGTTTTTATCCCAGTGATGTTGATGTAACAGTTGCCTATGTTGCTCCAATGAATTTTGCTCAAGAAGATCCCCGAATAGACAGATTTATAAGAAACAATGGTAGTCAGGAATGCAGAGAGAAAATAAAAAACTACCAGATTATGTTGCTGAAAAACAGAGATAAAATTATTCCGCTCTTTGCTAAGTATGCTAAAAAAAAGAAGTGGCACTTTTCTATCGGATTTGACGTAACATTCGAGTATGGAGTACTGGAATATCCTTTCACATTCTGGCAGTGGGGAAATAGCAACTGCGATTCGATTCCCCGCGCCGGTGCTTCTCCTGAAGAGTTGTTTAAACACTTTGTTAAAGTTATACCATTTAAATCTTATTATTCTGATGAATCCATAAAATCTTCTGAACCTGCATTCTATCAGTTTTTTACTGAGCTGGGCTACTACGATTACGACTACAATCCGCCGGAAGTTAAAAAGCTGCTTAAGGCAGTACCTCATCCTACCAATGCTTTTTTTGTCCCAAAAGGAGTTTCGCTTAAATTTAAACCAGAGGTTATGAAAGATATTAACGATTGGCTGCAGAACTACGGTAACAATATAATTTACATTTACGGCGGCCTGGATCCATGGTCAGCAACCGGTGTTGTTTTAAAAGGTAAGACCAATGCTTTAAAAATAGTTAAAAAGAACGGTAATCATAGAACCAGAATTAGAAATCTATCCATAGAAGATAGAGAAAAGGTTCTTTTTACATTGGAAAAGTGGGGTTTGAAAATTCAAAAAGCAAATATGAAAATGTAAAATGAAGGTAACTATTAAGTAAACTTTGGCAAATTTGAGATTAGGGTGGTCACTTCGAATAAATTTTATCTAAAGGTTGTTTCATGCTGAGTCCCTCGGCAAGCGTAGGGTAAACTTACATCAAAGCATGTGATGTTTTGTCTATACCAAAGATGAGAGATGAAATATAAATTTGCCAAAGTTTAGCTAATAATAAAGATTAAAACGGTTTGTACCACAGGAGGAAAAGATGAAGTCTATTAAATTAATTTTTCCCAAAGTTATTATTCTGTGTATAGTTATATTTTTTGTTTTTTCTGCTTTTGCCAGTGATGTTGACAAGAGCGAACCCACTGATTTCTGTACTGACATTGTGGTGGGAAAACTTGCCTCAGTAGACGGTTCAGTAATTACATCTCATACAGTTGGAGGTAACAGCGATTCCAGGGTCAGAGTGGTGCCAGAGCAGAAGTTTAAGAAGGGTGCAATGGCTCCTGTTTATTACGGTATTCTGGACCCCAAAAGACCTCTTGACGATTACGGCGAAATACTGGGATATATACCCCAGGTAAGAAAGACCTATGCCTATTTCCACACGGCTTATTCTCACATAAATGAACACCAATTAGCCATTGGTGAAACAACCATGAGCCAGAGAAGAGAGTTAATAGTAGATCGCAAAACTGGCAAGCAGATAATGACTGTTGAACAAGCAATGATATTTGCTCTCCAGCGGTGCAAAACTGCAAGGGAGGCTATTAAGCTGATAACGTCTCTTGTCGAAAAATACGGTTTTCTTCCATCATGTTACGGGGGATCAGAAGCTCTATGTATTGCTGATCCCAATGAAGCCTGGATTCTTGAAATTTTCAGCGTGGGGCCAAACTGGACTCCAGAAAGCGGAAAACTCGGTGCAATCTGGGCTGCAGAGAGAGTGCCTGATGATCATGTTGCTATTGTTCCAAACTGGAGCGTTATTAAAGAGATCGATCTTGATAATCCGGATTACTTTATGGCATCAAAGAACTACATGCAGGTCGCCATTGATCATGGCTGGTATAATCCCAACAGTGGTAAACCTTTTATATGGCAGGAAGCTTATTCTCCTATTCCGAGGGAGTGGGCAATCAGTCGCCTGTGGCTTTTCTACAGTACTGTAGCGCCACATTTCAAAAAGTGGCCCAATAAGAAACTTACCAATCCTTACAAAGGATATGATGCATATCACCAGTATCTTGAACCGATATCATACTACCCATTTTCAGTTAAACCCGAGAAAAAACTTTCTGTCCAGGATGTAATAGCATTTCAGCGATCTGTTTTCAAAGGTACAATTTACGACATGACTGCAGATTTCAACTGGATGATACCTGATGGAAAAGGTGGTATGAAAAAGAGTCCGCTTACTACACCTTTTCCAACAAAAGACATGAGAGAGCTGCTCGATATTACTTACCGCAGGATGGTTTCCAGAGGTGGTTACGGCATGGTTGCTCAATTGAGAAGCTGGCTGCCCGATCCAATTGGAGGAGTTTACTGGTTTTATGTTGATAATCAATACGTCAGTCCTTATGTGCCAATCTATACTGGGGTTCAGGAAATTTCTCCTCTGTACAAAACTTATGATCCTGACAAATTCAGTGAGAACTCTGCCAGGTGGGTCATTGATTTTGTGGACAATCTTCTTTATCTCAAATGGCAGGAAGCCGCAAAAGATTTAAGAACTGTTAGGGATTCTCTGGAGACGAGCTTTTTTAAGCAGCAGCCTTCAATAGACACAAAGGCTCTTGAATTGTATAAAAAATCACCCAGGAAAGCAAAAGATTTCCTCACCAACTATACCAGAAAATGTATGGAAAGAAGTGTTCAAATGTATCGTAATTTGCGTGATTTGTTGATCACCAAGTATACAAATAATAAACAACATCTGTAATATGTAATATGGGAGGTGCTTTTAATGAGTATTAATAAAAAAGTATTGGATCTTATTTCTCTTGGAGGCAAGGTTGCTATGATCACAGGAGGAGCTGCAGGTATTGGTCTGGGAACTGCCAAACGTTTGGCCGAGGCTGGTGCAAATATTGCTCTTCTAGATATTAATGAAGATAAAGGTAAGAAGGCCGAAGCAGAGATCAAAAATATTGGAGTAAAGGCCAAATTTTACAAATGCGATGTTACATCAGGTTCTGACTGCAAAAGAGTTGTAGAAAATGTATATAAAACATTTGACAGAATAGATATTCTCTTTAATAACGCTGGTGTAATAATAAGAAAGAATGCAGTTGATTTGAGTGAGGAAGAATGGGATATGGTAATAGATGTCGGTTTAAAGGGAGTTTATCTTGTTTCTCATTACGTTATCCCTTATATGGTTAAGAATGGTGGCGGAAGTATTATTAATACAGGCTCAGGTTGGGGATTGAAAGGTGGGCCGAATGCAGTGGCATATTGTGCGGCAAAGGGAGGCGTTGTCAATCTTACTCGTGCAATGGCCATTGATCATGGAAATCAAAATATCCGGGTGAATTGTGTTTGTCCGGGGGATGTAGATACTGAGCTTCTTCACAGCGAAGCCAAACAGCTTGGTGAGGATGATGCTGAATTTATGAGAGAAGCTGCAGAACGTCCAATTAACCGGGTAGGACAACCAGAAGATATTGCCAATGCAGTGCTTTTTTTCGCAAGCGATCTTTCCAGCTGGGTAACAGGCTCGGTTCTGGTGGTTGATGGGGGAGGCTTAGCTTAAATACAAAAGGATAGATGGATGAAAAACATTATTCGGGCAATTATTATCTGTTTTCTCTTTCTTGTTTCGCTTTCCTGTTGTTCAAGCAAGAAGACAGGTGATGGAGTCACAATTTTTGATTTTCCTGATGTTTTAGACATTAAGAATGTTCCATCGCATCCCAGAGATTGGTCGTCGTTTTTCTTCTCTGATCTTGGTGCATGGTATGGTTTTGCTCTTCCGGATACTTCTCACAGGTCATTTTACGGCAGTTTTATAGGGCCGTTTTTAATAACTCACGGTCGGTGGATGAGTGAGAGTCTGTTGAGACTGTCTCTTTATGATGTTGAACATCAGCGCGAAATAGATTTTTCAAGGTCTATTCACCATGAGATTCATTATTATCCCGGACGATTAGTAGAAAAGCTCGAGACAGAGAAAGTATCTCTCCAACTCGATCTATGCTTTATTTCCAACCGCTCAGCTCTTATACGTGCTGTGATTTCCAACATTTCAAATGATCTTATTAAATTCCGTCCTGGTTGGAAGGGTAGTCTTTTTCTGCCACAAACTTTTATCGTAAGAGGTAATCATGGAGTTGTTGTAAATTTTAGCCAGAGCAAGATGAGTTTTGCTGTTAGACTTTCCTCAGATGTACCTATAAATTGTAGTATTGAGGGAAATAATAAAAAATATAGAATTTCTGTTGATACTACTTATACGCTTTTACCCGAAAGGTCTTTAAGTATCTACTTAATCCAATCTTTATTTTTTGATCAAGGTGAGAAAAGTAGGGAAGAGAAAATAATCAACAAGACTTTTCAAAATCCTGAAGAAGAACTTATAAAAAATACTGGGCGATGGAATGGATATCTAAGAGAGGTACTGTTGGCTGATGGTGTGTGGTCAAAACAAAAAGAATACAGGGCTATTGCAGTGAAGGCTGTCGAGACACTGATTACAAACTGGAGAAGTCCAGCAGGCGATCTTCATCATGATGGTCTATTTCCATCCGCAGCGGTAAGCTACTTTAACGGTTTCTGGGCATGGGATTCATGGAAACATGCTGCTGCACTTGCAGGATTTGCTCCTGAACTTGCCAAAAATCAGATCAGGGCAATGTTTGATTACCAGGATAAATATGGTATGATTGCCGATTGTATTTATGCTGACAGCTCGGAAAATAATTGGCGCAATACCAAACCGCCTCTTGCTGTATGGGCAGTCTGGTCTGTTTACGAAGAGACAAAGGATAAAAATTTCGTTCAGGAGATGTTCCCAAAACTGATGAAATATCACCAGTGGTGGTATACTTATAGGGATCACGATAGAAATGGACTGTGCGAGTACGGTTCTACTGACGGGACAAGAATTGCAGCAGCATGGGAAAGTGGTATGGACAATGCTGTCCGTTTTGATCAAAGTAAAATGGTCCAGAATAATAATAACGGATGGTCTCTTGATCAGGAGTCGGTTGACTTGAATTCCTATCTCTATGCTGAGAAACTTTACCTTGCATCAATGGCTTCCCTGCTTGGGGAGCAAAGCAAAGCAAAGCAGCTACGGGGGAAAGCAAAAAAACTAAAGGCATTGATTCAAAATAGAATGTTTGATAAAGAAACAGGATATTTTTATGATATTAGATTGAAGAGTAAAAAATTTATTAAAATTCAGGGGCCTGAAGGATGGATTCCTCTCTGGGCAGGGGTTGCTACAGATGATCAGGCAGAAAAAGTAAAAGAAGTAATCATGAATTCCAGGAAATTTAACACCTATGTTCCTTTTCCTACATTGGCTGCCGATCGTTCTGAATTTGATACGCACGGCTATTGGAGAGGACCAGTATGGCTCGACCAAGCCTATTTTGGAATTGTGGGCTTAATAAATTATGGCTTTAAAAAGGAAGCCGATTTGTTGACTGAGAAACTTTTTGACCATCCGGAAGGTCTCAAGAATTCAGATAAACCGATCAGAGAAAATTACAATCCCATAAATGGCAAAGGTCTGGAAGCAAATCACTTCAGCTGGTCCGCTGCACATTTGTTGCTGTTATATGAAGGGAAAGTTCATGGGTATTTACAAAGACCTTGAAGGTAAAAAAGTTGTGATTACAGGAGGAGCAAGCGGCATAGGGCTTGCTGCTGCGAAAAGGTTTATTATCGAAGGATCTGAGGTTGTTATTTTTGATTGGAATAAAGAAGTTCTGGATAGAACGTTGTCCGAGAATCCAGAATTATCAGGAGGAGTGTATTCAGATGTGAGCAATCCCGATGATATGAAGAGAGCCTTTAGCAAGACGGATAAAATTCTTGGAGGTATTGATGTACTTATTTCCAATGCTGGAATAAGTTTTCGTCGGCCTTTTTTAGATATTGAATATGAAGAGTGGTCAAAGATTCTTAGAGTTAATCTGGACGGGATGTTTCTCTGTGCCAAAGAAGCGATTAAGAGGATGAAAAAGCAGAAATCAGGGGTTATTCTGTTTACTGCTTCGACAAATGGAATTGAAGGACATCCCCTTTATGCTGATTATAATGCTTCAAAAGCAGGTGTTATATTATTGGCAAAGACGTTGGCAGTGGAGTTTGCTCCATGGCTCAGAGTAAACGCTGTTTGTCCGGGCTATGTACTTACTCCGATGCAAAAGGCTGAGTATACGCCTGAGATGCTGGAAAAAGTAAATTCGACTATTCCATTAAATCGTCACGCTACACCAGAAGAAATAGCCGGGTTGTTTGCATTTCTGGCTTCCAAAGAAGCTTCATATATTACCGGGCAGGCTATCGTAGTGGATGGTGGTGAAACCGCGGGACAGTATTTAAAAGATTTGGATAAATACAATAAGGAGGGTTAAATGTCAGCTCAACAGAAAAGTGCGAAAAATGTTCACCCCTATATTCCCAACTCTGTTCCAGATGTAAAGAAAAAAATGCTTGAGGAAATTGGTGTAAAAGATATTGATGAACTCTACGCTTCGATTCCCGAAGAGTTGAGATTTAGAGGGAAATTGAACTTGCCTCCACCATTGATGTCTGAGTATTCTCTAAAGCGCCACGTAGAGAATATCCTTTCTAAAAATCAATCGTGTAAAGAAAATTTAAGTTTCTTAGGAGGAGGTTGTTACCAGCACTACGTTCCTGCTGTTTGTGATGAAATTAACCAGCGTTCCGAATTCCTCACTGCCTATGCTGGCGAACCTTACGAGGATCACGGCAGGTTTCAAGCTCTTTTTGAATATCAAAGTTTAATGGGTGAACTTCTTGATATGGATGTTGTTAATGTTCCCACGTACGACTGGTGCCAGGCTGCCAGTACTTCACTGCGCATGGCAGGCAGGATTACCAGAAGGCACGAAGTTCTGGTGGCAGATACCGTTTCACCAGAAAGATTTATGGCAATAAAAAATTATTGTCATCCTGTTGTCGAAGTACAAACTGTTAAACACAATCCTGAGACTGGTTATGTTGATATTGATGATTTAAAGTCAAAAATTTCTTCTAAGACTGCAGCTTTTTATTTTGAAAATCCGTCTTATTTAGGATTTCTGGAGACTAATGGGCAAACCTTATCAGACATCGTTCATGAAAGTGGTGCGCTAAGTGTTGTCGGAATTGATCCTACTTCTCTTGGAGTTATTATCCCTCCAAGTCACTACGGAGCTGATATTGTCTGCGGTGATATTCAAAGCCTTGGAATTCACATGAATTATGGAGGCGGTCTTGCTGGATTTATTGCAACAAGAGACGAAGAAAAATTTGTTATGGAATATCCCTCCAGGCTTTTTGGTATTACAAAAACCTCAGTGGAAGGGGAGTACGGTTTTGGTGATGTGGCATACGAAAGGACCTCTTTTGCTGAGAGGGAAGAAGGAAAAGAATTTGTTGGGACTGCTGCTGCACTCTGGGGCATTACTGCTGGTGTTTATCTTGCCTTGATGGGACCAAAAGGAATGGTAGAACTTGGCAAGCACCTGTTACAAAAATCCCAGTACACTGCGATGAAGCTATCCGAACTCAATGGAGTAAATGCTCCTCTTTTTAGTGCCCCGCACTTCAAAGAATTTGTTGTGGATTTTAATAAGACTGGAAAAACTGTAGCGGAGATCAATAATTCTTTAAAAAAACAGGGTATTTTTGGCGGTAAGGATCTTTCCAGAGAGTTCCCTGAACTCGGTGAATCTGCTCTTTACTGTGTCACAGAAATTCATACAAAGGAAGATATTGATCGTCTTGTCCGGGCATTAGAGGATAGGGTATAAGGAAAGAAATAAGAATGAAAAAAGAAACTGAAAGGAAATAAATATGGAAAGAAACAACAGATTTAAACTTAGAGAAAATTTCCACCAGGCAAAGTGGGATGAACCAATTATATTTGAACTTAGTACATCAGGGGAAAGAGGTATTTTAGTTCCAGAAGTCGAAGAAGAAATAGAGGCTGCAGTAGGGGACGGTATTTCTAAGCTTCCCAGTAATATGATTCGTAAAGACCCACCTGCGCTGCCAGAGATTTCTCAAATGCGAGTTTTAAAGCACTATCTCAGGCTGTCGCAGCAGTGTCTCGGGGCTGACTTAAATGTTGATATAGGTCAGGGAACCTGTACAATTAAATATAATCCAAAAATCAACGAAGTATTGGCTTCATCAGAAAAAGTTACTGAACTTCATCCCCTGCAGGATAAAGATACAGTTCAGGGTGCCCTTGAGATCATGTATCGTCTGGATACTTTTTTCCGTGAAATTTCCGGACTGGATCGCTTCTCCTTCCAGCCTGGTGGAGGTTCTTCAGCAATCTTTGCCATGGTCTCAATTATTCAGGCTTATCACGAATCCAGAGGTGAAGCTGACCAGAGAGACGAAATAATCACAACAATTTTTTCGCATCCTTCAGATGCTGCCACTGCTGCTGTAAAAGGATATAAAGTCATTACCATTTACCCGAATGAAAACGGTTTACCAGATATTGAAGCATTGAAAAAAGCAGTTTCCAATCGTACTGCAGGGTTGCTTATTACCAATCCGGAAGATACTGGAATTTTTAATCCAAAAATTAAAGAATTTACAAAGATAGTCCATGATGCAGGCGGCCTGTGTGGTTACGATCAAGCAAATGCCAATGGGATTTTGGGGATTACAAGGGCAAAAGATGCTGATTTTGACCTCTGTTTTTTCAATCTCCACAAGACTTTTTCGTCGCCACACGGCTGCGGTGGACCGGCAACAGGTGCACTGGGTGTCATTGAGCAGCTCAAAGATTTTCTACCTGTACCCATTGTGGATTATGATGGAAAGAATTACTTTTTAAATTATAACCTTTCTAAGTCGATAGGCAAGGTAAGAAGTTTTTATGGAGTTTTCCCGGCTATTTTAAGGGCCTATTCCTGGGTAATGAGTTTGGGTGCCGAAGGATTGGAAGAAGTTGCGAAAGTAGCTGTAATGAATAATAATTATCTTTTGAAGAAAATAAAAGAACTTAAAGGTGCTGGAGTTTCTTTCCCAATGACAGAACATCGTATTGAACAGGTAAGATATACATGGGATCAATTAACAAAAGATACAGGTGTAACAACAGAAGATGTAACGTGTAGAATGGCGGATTTTGGTTTTCACCTCTGGTCAAGTCACCATCCATGGATTATTCCTCAGCCATTCACTATAGAGCCGACAGAATCTTATTCAAAAGATGAACTGGATGAGTATTTAGCCGGGTTGAGAAAAGTGGTGGAAGAAGCTTACAAAGATCCAGAGAAAGTCAAGAATGCACCGTATAACAATGTTGTACACAAGATTGATCAGAGTACACTCGATGATCCTGAAAAGTGGGCAATTACCTGGAGATCTTATTTAAAAAAACATAAAAGCAGCTGAGGGTTATCTTTTTGGGGAATTTTTTAGATGAAGAAGTTGGGACTGATTATAAATCCCATTGCTGGCATGGGTGGCCGTGTTGGATTGAAAGGAACAGATGGTCCAGAGATTCTAGAAAAAGCAAAGGAGTTGGGAGCAAAGCCGTGGTCTCAAAAAAGAACCATGGAAGCTTTGAGGAAACTCAAGTACCTAAAAGGAAAATTTGAAATCGTAACTTGTCCCACTGAGATGGGTGAATATGCTGTGAAGAAATGTGGTTTTGTTCCAAAGATTATAAAGGGCATCTCCTCTTCAATGACAACAGCATCCGATACCAAAAAAGCTGCAGAGGCTATGCAGAAACAGGAAGTCGATTTGCTATTCTTTGCCGGTGGCGATGGTACTGCTAAGGATATTTACACTGCTGTGGGAAATTCTCTTGTAGTTCTTGGAATTCCTGCGGGTGTCAAGATACATTCTGCTGTTTATGCCTCCAATCCTGAGAGGGCAGGTGAACTGGCTGCGCTGTATCTGGAAGAAAAAGTGAAAAAAATTATAGAAAAAGAAGTAATGGATGTTAATGAAGAAAGCCTCCGAAAAGGAATTGTATCGGCTAAGTTGTACGGATATTTAAGAATTCCTTATGAAGAACGGTTTGTGCAGCGAGTAAAAGTAGGCAGTTCTGTAAGCGAAAAGTATAATCAAGAGTCCATAGCTTTTGATGTTGTAGAAAACATGTCTGATGATTATTATTACATTATTGGACCTGGTACAACGACAAAAGCCATAATGAAGAAATTAAACATAGACAATTCTTTATTGGGGATTGATTTAATATTCAGGAGAAAGCTTCTGGGGAAAGATCTCAATGAATCAGAATTGCTTAAGAAGATTTCTGGCAAAAAAGTAAAATTAATTCTTACTCCAATAGGTGGCCAGGGTTATATTCTGGGAAGAGGTAATCAACAGTTAAGCCCTTCAGTAATAAGGCAAATTGGGAAAGAAAATATTATTATAGTTGCTACTAAACAAAAGATCAATTCACTCTATGGTCGTCCGTTGTTGGTCGATACAGGAGATGAAAAACTTAATCAACAATTGTGTGGATACTACAGAATTATAACGGGGTACCGTGAGAGTATAATTTACAGAGTAACTTAACAAATTTTGGGAGAACCGAAATGTTTTTATTGATCGTTCAGTTGTTCAAAGTAGAGTATAAGGATGATGTACTTCTTGCTCTGACTTCCTGCGGAATTACAAAAGCCAGCACCTTTGAGGGACAGAATCTTGATAAAGTTCTCGAACGAGATTTCCCTCTTTTTACGGGACTGGTTAAATCAGAAGACGAAAAAGAAAGATACTCTATTCTGATTACTGGTGTAGTTGAGAAGAAAGAAAATATTGAAGCATTTATTGATCTTCTCAAGGAAGCAGATATTGACATTGAAAAAGAGAATATACTCAGACTTGTTTTGCTCCCTGTGGAATTAGTTGTGGATAATGAGATACGCTGGAGAAAATAAGATGATAAATCTTGAAGATCCTCAAGATCGTTCATTGGTTGAGAAAATTTTCAGAGAAGGGCAAGAGCATGTTTTCCGATTCTGGAATGAACTCTCGTATCACTCAAGGGTGAAATTCTTAAATCAGCTGAGAGAAATAGATTTTCCTCTTCTTCGAGAATTGAGGGAAAAATGTTTAAAAAAAGAACCTCCTGCTGCAAAGCTGGAACCGATTAAAGTCATCCCAATACCAAAAACAGAAGCTCAGCAGGAAGCTGCCAATCGGGCAAAAAAGATTGGGAAGAAACTTGTCCGAGAAGGCAGGATTGGAGCTTTTCTGGTAGCAGGTGGGCAGGGTACGCGGCTTGGTTTTGATGGTCCAAAAGGAATGTACCCAATTGGTCCAGTGAGTGGCAAAAGTTTGTTTCAGATGCATGCGGAGAAGATCCTTGCTGAAAGCCGTTATTATGGTGTTCCCATCCCCTGGTATATTATGACAAGTGAGACAAATGATGAGACTACCAGGAAATTTTTCCAAGATGAAAAATTTTTTGGGTTGCCTGAAGAAGACGTTTTTTTTATGAAACAACGTATGCTGCCTGCGCTTGATGAAGAGGGGAAGCTTATTCTGGACAGGAAGGACCACATTTTTGTGAGTCCCAATGGTCATGGGGGGGCTCTTTTGGCGATGGTGGAAAGCGGAGCAGCTGATGACATGCATAAGAGGGGCATAGAGATACTTTCATATTTTCAGGTTGATAATGTTCTAATCAAAATAATTGATCCGGTTTTTATTGGTTACCACTTTCAGGCAAAGGCTGAAATGTCTTCCAAGATGTTGAAGAAAAGAGACCCTTTTGAAAAGCTCGGTGTATTTGGCAAAATAGACGGCAAACTTCGTGTAATCGAATACAGTGATTTAAAACCAGAAGATGCAAAGGCACAAAATCCAGACGGATCCTTGAAATACAGTGCAGGAAGCATAGCAGTTCATTTGATTAATGTTTCCTTTGTAGAGTCGGAAGTTCGTGGGGGGTTTAAGCTTCCCTATCATGTAGCTCATAAAAAGATTCCGTATCTTAACGATAAAGGAGAAACGGTTTTCCCGGAAAAACCAAATGGATACAAGTTTGAAACTTTTATCTTTGATGCTTTGAGTGATACCACAAATTCTGTGATTATGGAAGTGGTAAGAGAAGAGGAATTCAGTCCTGTAAAAAACAGAGAGGGGGAAGATTCTCCAGAAACTGCAAAGAGAGATTTATCCAATTATTTTGGGCGATGGTTAGAAACCTGTGGTGTCCATATCCCAAAAGACAAAAATGGCAATGTGCAGGGGTCTATAGAAATCAGTCCTCTCTTTGCTCGGGACTTAAAGGAGTTTTTAGAAAAAAGACCAGACAATTTGGTGTTTGATGGTTCTCTTTATTTAGGACCGTAAGCTTAAATTGTTCCAGTGATAAGCGATCTCTGGAACAATTCAGGATGTGGCTATAAACAGAAAAAAATAGAGAAATAAAAAATGTCCAGCCGGTTAATAGAAATATTTGATGATCCAAAACTCGTAAATAGAATTAAAACACATCTGCCTTATCTGTTTCAACTTGCTGAATTAGAAAGTTCAAGAGCCGGGAAGATTGGAATGGAAGTTGGTTCTCTTCGTGAGAGAATAATCGTTGCTTTACTTATATATAAATTTGGAGAAGCCAATGTAGAGACAGAAATTCCTATAACAGAGCCTGAGGTTGATGTGAGTTTGTTTGGAGTGCCTCTATCCATCAAGACAATAACTGGTAAGGGATTTACTGGAGTTAAACTTATATGGACAGTTGATGCTCAGAAGGCAATGGAATTTCGTGAAACTTATTATCCCCATTGCGATATTTTACTTGTACAGATCAACTGGAATAGCATAGGAGGATTTTATTATATACCTTTGGAAGCACAAAAAAGGCTTTTTGGTAAAATGGGTAAAGAAAGGTATATAAAACTTCCTAAACTTGGAACAAACCCAAGGGGTGTAGAAATAACTAAAGAAGCATTGTCAGGTTTAGTTGAAGACAAAATGTCCAGATTTATTGAAATTCCTTGGCAAAAAAGAAAAGTAAATTATAATCCATACAAAAGGTGGATAGATTATTGGAGGGAAGATAAGGAATGAAAACTAACCAAAGAAAAAGAGGAACTCAAACAAGCTCTTTCGGTTCTTCAGGTAGAATAAATCACGATTCTACTGCTTTCTACACAAGTAAATTATATGAAGGGTTGCCTAAAGAGCAGAAAGTCAAATATGTAGAGAATATTATCCCTCCGCAGTTTTTGGATAAAGTTTTTTGTAAATCTTCTGAAAACATGGAGGAATTACCTAATAATAGTGTTCATATAATGGTAACTTCACCACCTTATAATGTGGGTAAAGAATATGATGAAGATTTTACGCTTGAAGAATACTTAAAATTTTTAAAAAGGGTTTGGAAGGAAGTTCATAGAGTTCTTGTCCCTGGAGGTAGAGCATGTATCAATATAGCAAATTTAGGAAGGAAACCTTATATTCCTCTTCATGCTTTTATAGTTAAAGATATGCTTGATTTAGGATTTTTGATGAGAGGGGAGATTATTTGGAACAAAGCATCAAGTTCTAGCCCATCCACAGCATGGGGAAGTTGGCTTTCTGCTTCTAATCCAACGTTAAGAGATGTTCATGAATATATTTTAGTGTTTTCTAAAGATACATTTAGTAGAAAAAATAGCAACAAGAGAAAAAATACAATTTCAAAAGAAGAATTTCTTGAGTTTACTAAAAGTGTTTGGACGTTTCCAGCAGAATCAGCTCGTAAGATTGGGCATCCAGCACCTTTCCCCGTGGAACTTCCTTATAGGTTAATTCAACTTTATACCTATGAAGATGAAATTGTTTTAGATCCATTTATCGGAAGTGGGCAAACGGCAATAGCAGCGATAAAAGCAAACAGACATTATATAGGATACGATATAGACCAGAACTATGTAGAATTGGCAGAGAGACGAATTAGAGGTTCTCTAATAGAATACAAGTCTCCTAACCTATTCGATCTAACTAAATAAATAC
>CAYYPT010000028.1:0-21046 GCA_964473625.1 uncultured bacterium
CCTTCAACTTTTTCCCTGGATTTGGATACCGAAGATTTTCTCCTGTGTGTTGTCCTCCTTTTTTTGCCCTTGGGAGCAAGAGCCTTTCCCTGAATAATCCTGTCGATTTCCTCCCCACTCAGAATTTCCCTTTCCAGTAAAGCTTCGGCTAAGCGATGGAGTGTTGCTTCATTTTTCCTCAACAAATTTTCAGCTCTATCCGAAGCTTCCTGCACAATCCGTTTAACTTCCTCATCGATGAGAATAGCTGTTTTCTCGCTATAGTCCCGATGCTGGGCAATCTCCCGGCCCAAAAAGATCTCTTCTGACTTTTTCCCAAAAGTTACCGGACCTATCTTATCACTCATTCCCCACTCACACACCATCTTTCTTGCTAACTCTGTAGCTCGTTCGATGTCATTACCAGCTCCAGTGCTTAACTCTTTAAAAACGATAAGTTCTGCTGCACGACCTCCCAGGATATGGGTCATAAGCGTTTCACAATAGGTCTTGGTATAGTTGTGTTTTTCATCAATAGGGAGAAAAGATGTAAGCCCCAGAGCTCTGCCACGCGGGATGATAGTTACTTTATGTACAGGATCTGACCCTGGGATAAGTTTAGAAACAAGAACATGACCGGATTCGTGATAAGCCGTACTTCGTTTTTCGCCTTCCGTAATAATAAGACTTTTTCTTTCAACACCCATCATTACTTTATCTTTAGCTTCTTCCAGATCTTCCATTTCCACCTGTTTTCTGTTCTTCCGTGCAGCCAGAAGAGCAGCCTCATTCACCAGATTAGCCAGATCAGCACCGGAAAAACCTGGAGTACTTTTTGCTAAGACCGAAAGATCCACTGATTTGGCCAGAGGGATTTTGCGGGTGTGCACTTTTAAAATGCCCTCCCTTCCACGCACATCAGGACGGTCAACAACAACCTGACGATCAAAGCGACCAGGGCGAAGAAGCGCCTGATCTAAAACATCCGGCCGGTTTGTTGCTGCCAGCAGGATAACCCCTTCATTTGACTCAAAACCATCCATTTCCACAAGAAGCTGATTCAGGGTTTGTTCTCTCTCATCGTGTCCACCTCCTAATCCTGCACCACGATGTCTCCCAACAGCATCAATCTCATCAATAAAAATAATACACGGAGCATTCTTCTTGCCCTGTTCAAAAAGATCACGAACACGTGAAGCTCCTACACCAACAAACATTTCTACAAAATCAGCACCTGATAAACTGAAAAAGGGCACACCAGCTTCTCCAGCAACTGCTCTTGCAAGGAGTGTTTTCCCTGTACCAGGAGGGCCAAGAAGAAGCACCCCTTTTGGTATTCGTCCACCAAGCATTTGAAACTTCTCAGGTGCTTTGAGAAAATCAATAATTTCGGATAATTCCTGTTTAGCCTCATCTGCACCGGCTACATCCTTAAAAGTAACTTTAGAAAGATTTTCCGACAGAAGTTTAGCACGACTTTTCCCAAAACTAAAAATACTTTTCGCTCCTCCTCCGCTTTGTAATCGTCTCAAAAAATAGAGAGAAAGAAAAATAAAAAGAAGCCATGGCAACATGCTGAGAAGATAGCCCCACCACTGGCCCGATTTCTTCTTGAACTCATACCTCAGCCCTATTTTGTCCCATTCAGTCACCATTTCACGATCTACAAACGGGAGTGTAGTTTTGAATCGCTTAAACTTCACAACTTTGCCGTTTCTTATAACTGTCTCTTTATATTTCAATATACCATGAAATTCTTGATTCTCTATATTTGCTTTCTCAATAGACTGTTTCTCAAGAAATTGCCGATATTCAGAATATGTTACTGAAATTTCTTTAGATTTCCCCAGATTAAAAACCTGAACTAAATAAACAGCGCCAAGGAAAAAAAGTATCCAGAAAACAAGCGTTTTGGTAGCTTTTTTCCATTTGAAATTATTATCTTTTTCTTTATTTTGTTTCGTATCTTT
Organism: uncultured bacterium; assembly: GCA_964473625.1. Classification (GTDB taxonomy): domain Bacteria; phylum Zhuqueibacterota; class QNDG01; order QNDG01; family DSAB01; genus CAYYPT01. The sequence goes on from CAYYPT010000028.1 coordinate 1,950, forward strand.
CATACCAATTTATTTCCTATAATTTTTGGCAAACTAAACGTGTGGAACAAATTCCACTTTTAAAACCCTTTTTGTTCTCTCTGTAACTTTAAACCTATTGTCTATTCTATGCCCAACAACCCAGAGTATATCTTTTCCTCCTGTTAAAAGCAGAACGTTAGAACGAAGATAATTAGGAATCTTCTCATCGACAAAAAAATCCTGCAACTTTTTTTTACCATTCATTCCAAGAGGAATAAACCAATCACCCTGCTGATAGGTACGAAGCAGAAGCGGAAAAGAGAGCAAATCATAATCAAGATATTCAATGTTCTTATCAGACGAAAAAACAGGCGCTTTCTTATTGAGACTCACAACCGCTGATTTAAATTTCGCTCCAATCTGGGAAAGCATCACAGAATCACCAACATTAACAGGCATTTTCATTAAAGGAAAACACTGCTTAAAAAAAACAAGCTTGTTACGCGTCTTTATAACTTTAAGGTTATTATTTAACTCCACCATCCCCCCACTCCTTCCCTCTTCTGCTAAACGCAAAATTCTATCAATTACAAAAGAATCTACCTTTTCTCTATAAGAAAAATACTCCATAATTTGCATCAAAATTACCTTTTGTATGACTTTAAAATAAGCTAAAAATTTATAAATATCAAGAATAATCTCATTCTGAGATCCAATGGTTGTAATTTTCTGCCTAGCTTTACGAGCTTCCTCATCGATAAACACTTCTGCTTCCTGAACAAGACTGCCCGTACGACAAAAAGATAAAACAACATGAGAACCAACAGTATTTTCCAATTTTTTTAAAATATCCCAACGAATACGGTTGCGTAAAAACTTCTTGTTTTGATTTGAAGCATCGATAACAAAGTTAAGGTTATTCCTTTCCGCGTAGGATTCAATTTCCTGCCTTGTAGCAAAAAGAAGTGGATGAATAATCTGGCCTCTTTTAGGACGAATCCCCCCCAATCCTCTGAGACCAGATCCTCTGAGAAGATTCATTAAGATAGTCTCTGCCTGATCATTAGCATGATGAGCAAGAGCCAGACGATCGTATCCGAGCCTGTTCAGGGTAGCTTCAAGAAAATTAAACCTTACTTTTCTGGCACCTTCCTCTAACGAAAGTTTATGAGTTTTTGAGTATTCTTGTACGGCTGCTTTGCTGGAGTAGAAAGGGATACCATAATCCCGAGCCAGATTTCTTACAAAAGTTTCATCCCGATCTGCCATTTCCCCTCTTAAACCATGGTTTAAATGAGCGACTGCTAAAACCAGATTCCATCGGGAGCTAAGATTCCAGAAAAGATTCAACAAAACAACTGAGTCCACTCCCCCTGAAACAGCCAGAAGAATTCTATTTTCAGGTTCAAAAAGACTATGCTTCAGTGCAAAAATTTCAAATTCTTTTAGAAGATCCATTCCCCTTCTTCCACAAACAAAAATGACCTTTTTGTTTCTAAAAGGTCATTCCTTATGCTATAACTTCCCCCTCCTTTTCTTAGACTAATTGTAGCGGTGCAGGGACTCGAACCCCGGACACGCGGATTATGATTCCGCTGCTCTACCAGCTGAGCTACACCGCCTTTTTGTGAATATAAATTTAAAGAGATTGTAGTTGAAAGTCAAGTATTTTTCTCTTTTCCAAAAGTATATTGTGATATATCAGCTCAGCTGATATATCACAATTCGACCAAATTGTTTTTTTGCTTTATAACCTGCTTCATTGATTAACGATATCCAATATTCTCTCTCTTTACCTTTAAAAGACCATTCTGTCCTATCAGCAGCAAAAACAATGGTGTTTACTTTTCTGCCTATTATAATGGAACGCAGCTTCCTACTATTAACTATATGATATCTCTGGACATCTTCTGGAGAAAAATATTTAGAAAAATTCCATATCGAACTAAAAACCACATGGTTTTCTGTGCCTGGATAAGCCTTTCTATTTATTCCAAACAAATATCCGGACCAAAAAGATAAAAGATAATCATTGGGATTGGTGTTATTTTGGAGGTAACTGGAAACTTGACAAACTTTCTTAATATCCAAATCTTTTTTATAGCTAAAAGTAACACCACCTGCAGAAGGAAGGTTGTTTACTCTTCTGTAAAACCATGAACAATAAAGTATATCAGGAACAGCAAGCAATGAATACAGAACCAAAATCATTGTCAACCATTTCCACGCAAAATCCAAATGAGGCTTTACATAAGGCCGAGATGGATAGACCTTAGCCAAATGCAACATTCCCAAAAAGATAACAAATGGAAAAGAGACGGCAAAATAAGAATGATGAGTAGGAGTAGGCAATAAAGAAACTAATAACATAAACATAGCGAAGAAAAGAGTAGCTATCTCAGATAAAGAAAGCTTTTTCCATCTGGAAAACACCCCAATAAAAGGCAGAAACAATAGCAAGGATTGAGATCCAATTCCGCCTTTTGTGTATGTATGTCCCAACATTCCCAAGATAATCTTGGCTTTTTGCTGAAAATCGCCGATCAAGCTTGGTCTCCCAGCATGACGAAGTGAATGAAAACTTACATTATTAAACCAAAAAATTGCTGGATCTTTAAAGAAAAGAATAAATACCGGTATTAAACTCAACATAATTCCAGTAGAACAGGCGAGGAGCCGTCTCCATTTTTGTCCAAAATTATTAGACAGTGCAACCACTATAACAATTAGGATAACCGGAGCAGCCGGCAGCCGAGTCCCAAAACAGATGCCAGCTAAAAACCCTGCAAACCCTGATTTTAGAATCCCATATCGGGGAGAACTATCGGTTATTAAAATCAAAGCTAAAAGAGATGTAACTACGGTCACAGTAAATGTTTTTGCTGTCAGTAGACCATAAGGTGTGAGACTGTTAAAAACAAATAAAATGACAGCCAGGACTGCCCCGCGGAATTGTTTTGTTTCTCTGTAGACCCAATAAAAAAGCAAATCAGCAATGAAAGCACACAAAAGCACAGCAAAAATACGTGCAGATATCCATCCTATGCCAAATACTGCTAACCAACCTGCAAAGATATAGGGCAATAATGGCATCTGTGGATAATAGAAATATGTATACGGTGTTTGACCGTGTAAAACCAGATCAGCACTATAAAGATAAAAACCTTCATCTATATTTACATAACGATTTAGTCCTATGGGAAATAGAATTAACGCGGTCAATAAAAAAACTATAAAAAGAATCACCGCACTTTTTCTCATCTCCCGATTAGATTTTAATATGCTCTCGAAATTTAAAATCTTATACATCCAAGAATCTCCTGCGCAGTATTATCAACAAACTTTTGTTTTTTTGTAAGAAAATTTATGCTAATGCAGAACAAACATGATGATTTAATTTTTTTTTACTGTTTTTCTAATACAGAAATCAGTGCAACCCCTTCTGCTCTTAAAATCTGTTTGGCTATTGATTTTATAAAACCATTTTCTCTAAATATTTCTTGTCTTACTATTTTAAAATTGGACTCTTTTAAAATTTTATTCAACCTGGTTCTACTAAATTTTATTGAAGGGCCAGTACTCCAGAGATGGCTTGTGTGCAGATTCTTTTCCTTAGAGTTCTTAATTATCTCATGCAATTCACTAATCCCTTTAAGTTCAGCAGCCAACAGCAAATGTCCTTTTACTTTTAAAACTCTGTGAATTTCATTAAGCAACATCTTGGGATCAGGCACCTTTTCTAATCTGAAAAGACATGTTACTACATCAAAATTATTAGGCGTAATGCTAAGTTTTGTATGATCACTATTAACAATAAAATGCGGCTCTGGCAATTTAAATATTTTTAGATTCTCTTTGATATAATTTACATTTCCCTCACTCAATTCAAAAGCATACACTCGCTCCGCATGGTTGATTTCATTCAGTATGCCTATAAGATAACCACCTCCGAATGGAAGAATATCTAATATTTTACTTTCCGGATTAGAGGTATAGTCTCTAACCAATGTCATAATTTTTGAGTACGTACGGCTTTTCATGCTGTATTTCTCTAATGTGTTTTCTGGATCTATTGTACCGCCATACCAACAAATTCTCTCTCTAAAAGTTGTTAATTCATTTAACGACCATTTCTGTGGGTTAGTTGAATTTCCATAAGAATCTTCTAACTGATGGAATCTTTCATAATGTACAAATGATTCAATTGCTCTTCTTTTTGGTACCATAGGTTTTTCTGCAGGATAGCCAAAAGCAACTATAGCAATGGGTCTAATAGATTCAGGTACATTTAGTATTTTATTAAGCATTAACATCTTTTTTATACTGCATACCCACAACGACCCCACTCCCATTGAATATGCAGCAAGGATCATATTCTGTATTGCAGCGGCTGCACTCTGTATTGAATCGTGCTTGCTGGGGCCAGTTTCCTCTCGTCTTTCCTTTGTATCGTCATAAAAAACCACAACTAAACTGGGAGCTTTTTTCAAAAATTTTTGACCAAAACAAGCTTCATCAGCAATTCTCTGTTTAATATCAGGTCTAGTAACAATAACAAATTCCCACAATTGTCGATTACAGGAACTGGGCGCCCATCTTCCTGCATCTATAATTTTTAACATTACATCCCTAGGAATAGGTTTGTCTAAATATTTTCTGATACTGCGTCTACCATAAATAGCTTCAAAAAGATCCATCATGCAGAACCCATAATATTAACCTTTTTATTTAGCAATAATTTGAAATTTTGAGTCAAGTTTTTGATGTCATTTTTAAAAGTCAGCTTGAAAAATTCAAAAAGTAAAAAATCAAAATGAAAAATGAAAATTCAAAATCAAAAATGGAAAGAACGGTTTCAAACCCAGAATTTTTACATTTTGATATGTAACTTTAGTAGAGACAAAGCTTCGCTAGTACGTTTTAACGGTAACGCCTGTGGGTGGGTTAGGAGGAGTAGTGTCGCCCCCAGCGTTTATAGTAAAACGAAAATACACAACATTATCATTCTCTGAATCTGAAGACCAAATCCATTTAACATTAGAAGTTGTAGAAATACCACTAACATTACTATACTGCGCCCATGGTAATGCCACGCCATGTAAACCGTATGAAGTAGCTTTAGGCCAGAGCACATCATCAAAAGTTACGCTTTCCCAATTCGGCTGTTCAACCGTAGAAACTTTCCAACTTTCGTCAGAAACAAAATGCTTACCTTTAAAATCAATTTCAGCTACTAATCCTCCCTTCCCTCCTGTATCAACAGCCTTTACAGCTATAACGTTTCTCCCTGCAATAGAGGGAACAGAATAAGTTTGAGCGCTTTTCCAATTATTACCTGAACCAATCAACTCACCATTAATATAAAGTTCATATTCATTGTCAGCAGCAATGGAAATGGACACCGAATCCCCAGAACTCCCCTGATAAGCAAAACTGCTGTTGGGAGGAATTGTATTTGGATATAACGCTCTGTCTTTAACATTGTTCACAATTAATGTATAAGGGGCTCCAATTACATGCTCACTTGTCGTCAGATGAACAGTGGTCAAATTATCCAATAAAACTGCTGAAAAAATTGTAACATTACTTTCAATTGTATAATTTGCAATATCTTCTGATGAAGCTTTTTCAACTGGTTCACTGAAAAGAACATCTAAAGATGTTAGTCCCAAAGGCCGTACGCTAACAATTCTGGGAGGAATCGTATCTGCCAATGTTGTAAAAGCGCCTGTTGCAGCGGAAATGCTTCTGTTACCAACATTATCCACCGCATATATTGCATAATCATAAGTTGTTCTCTCTGACAAACCAGAATCAATATAAAAATTAGAAATTGGCGTTCCTACCAGTACGTTATTTCTAAAAACCTGGTATGCAACTGCTACATCTCCATCGCTTGCAGCCTGAGGGGCCGACCAGGTTAACGTTATGCTATCAGCAGTCTTGTTTGTACTTCGTAAGTTTGTTGGTTCATTAGGAGCTATAGCATCATTTTCATCCCCTTTATAAACAAATTTAAAAGCATCAGCCATAACTATACCGTCGACATCTTTATTGCTAATTTTAACGTTTCCATTTGTACCTTCCTCAAAATAATATGTGCCCAGGCTGTTCCACTTCCCATAATTAATAGATTGGTTAATAGTTCCGCTTGCTGTTGCGCCATGAGCATAGGTAATAGTAAATGGAGCGTTGGTTGCTTCCTGAACATAATTTGGATCATTACCAATATATCCATGCCATTCAAACACTTCATAGTTACCAGATACACCGATAGTGGGTTTATAAGTTGCTGTTTTCTCTACTTGGCCGGGTTGTGTATAAGCACATTTGAATAAATTTTTCCAGGGTTTAAACGTATAATAATAAGAACTACCTATTGAACCATCATCGTAGACCCACTGTCCTTTAAATTCAGCAGGCTCACTGCCCGGTGAAGTAGCTGCATCATTATCATCTATAATAATATCCGCAACAACCGTTAGAGGACTTTTTAGTAATATGATTCCGTCTCCATATGTTCCTATGCTTGCAGGAGAACCTGCAAGTGTAATTTGATCAAACTGAGTACCGTTATTAACTTCAGGATCCTGCCCGCCTTTAAATCGAAAATAAGGACCGTCATACTGAGAGAAATTTCTCAGATCATTGTCCGTTACGATTTGATTAGAACCCGAAGGGTTAGTAATAGAAACGCCATTATCAAAAAATCGGACCCAACAACCATTGGAAAGCTTCAGGGCTGAAGAAGTAGGATACCCCAGATCAGTATCAAATTCATCGTAATATTTATTATAATAATGTTCTCCCGACTTTTTATCTGTAAAACTAAAATATCCATCTCCTAAAAGAGTTATTGTGAGTAAATAGCGCATATCACTAAATGAATTTTTTGATTCTGATTCGGCATCAAAAAGCAAAAGATGGGGCTTTGGGGCTGTAGCCATCCAATTATCATACATCTTTTTGAAATAAGAAAAATAAAAATAGGTTTGCACATGTTCCAGCATTAAGCCATTACTGGTACTCCATTCAAAAGTGTGAAACCGTCCAGAATTTAAAATAAGTAATTTATTAGCTGCCTTTAATTGCGGAACCAAGGCGCTTGTGATTTTATCTAACCCTGCCAGCCATTTTTCCTGTAACCAGGATTTTCCATGCTCATTCCAATCATTTATACCATCTTTATCTAAATCTACATCGGTTGTACCATAAGGATGATCCCATATTCCCTGACACAGCACACCATCGTAAATAGAACTGTTAATTACTTTATCAAGAGTGTAATCAATTAAAAAATCATTATATTTTTTACCGTTGCTGGTTGAGCAATAATTACTAATATCCATTAAATAACCATAACCAACCCATACTTTTTCACCTTTGCTGTTTCGTACATACCATTCTTCTGGAGCTTTTCCTCCTACATCCCATACATTCCAATCCTGAGAATAAAAAGTAAGCGTACCTGGATTAATTTCTTTAACTTTGCTATACTGCCCATAACTACCACGTATAAGATCAAACTTTGCATACCATTCAGCAGGAGCTGTTCCAAACTGGAAATCAAAAATTCTAGGATACCGATGATCTACCTGGGCTGAAGTTGGTCTGGCCAAAATCAAAGCATAAGCTATAACCAGAATAAAGGGTGAATAAAGACTCTTGAGAAATTTAATCCTGTATTTCATAATACACCTCCATTACCTATAGTTTCTAAAGACAAAAGAGCTGTATAACCTCTCAAAACTATCTACTTGTTTCTCTAATGAAAAATTCTTTTCAACTCTCTCTCTGGCTCTTTTGCCCATTTGTTCCATTAATTTTCTGTCTTCTAAAAGTTTAATTATCGCTTTACTCAATGCTTCAGTATCTTTTACCGGAACCAGATAACCAGTAACACCATCAACTACTGCTTCTACTGTACCATCAACTGCGGTTGCTACTACAGGTTTTCCCGATGCCATCGCCTCCAGAACTACATTAGGAAGACCTTCATAAAGAGACGGTAAAGCAAATATATCAAAAGCTTTTATTACATCCGGGATGTCAGATCGATAGCCCAAAAACAGAAAATTTCCTCCCAGGTTTTTTGTTAGTACGAGTTTTTCCAGCTCAGCTCGCAAATCTCCATCTCCGGCAAAGACAAACTTAACATCTGGAAAATTTGCTACAATTTTTTCAGCTGCTCTGATAAGATAAATATGCCCTTTCTGGGGATGAAGACGGCCAACCACTCCTATGACACGATCATCCATATTAAGTCCAAGTTTTTTGCGTATCTCAAAATTCTCCTCTGTAGTATATTTTTTCAAATCAACACCATATGGAATAACAACAATTTTTGAAGCAGGAACTCCTCTCTTCTCTTTCAAAAACCGGGCAGTTGCTCTGGATACTGCAATTACACGATCACAAAATCTTACAGCAAATTTGTAAGACCAGAGCCGCCGCTTCAAAAGCCATTCGGGCGCTGAAATTGTTTCCCAGGAAAAAATTGCCTTAACGCCTCCAATCCTACCAGCTAATGCGCCCACCACATCTGCATAAAAAAGAGTACTCATTACCACATCGATTTGTTCATTTTGAATAAGTTTGGCCACTTTTAATATTAAACCAGCATCTAACTTTTTCTTTCTGCTGATCGTGGTGACTTTAACCCCCACATTTTCAAAATCCTGACGGATATGCTCAACCAAACCAAAACTACAAATAGTCGTATTAAATTTCGTTCTATCCATATATTTAACCAGTTCCAACAGCTTTTTTTCTGCTCCTCCCCACCCAAAACCTTCAATCAATTGTAAGACATTTATCTTTCTATCACTTGCCATCATATAATCCTTAATAATCATTTAATATTTCTGGCCACCATATGTACCCCGGAACAAAAAAACCACGGGGAAAATAGTTTCCCTACCTGGAGGAGTAGTTTCCCTACTTTATTTAATTCCCAGATCTCCCCACCTTTAGCTCGAAGAAAGAAAAAATCAGCGCACAAACCAATATGATGATCCTTATCCTCCCTGATATAATCATCAATGCCAGTATAAATAACCTGAAATCCCGCTTCTTCTAAAAAATGTGCTAACTCTTTTTTGGTATAACGATACTCCCAAAAATAATCCTTCTTACCCATAAGCCGCCTAAATACAAAATAGATATCTCTTAAATTGTGTGTTACCAACCTCCTAAAAACACTCAAGTAGGGGACAGTAATAAAAGCTAAACCATTGGGTTTTAAAACTCTTTTAGCTTCCAAAAGAGCTTTTTGGGGACCTTCCCTGAAATGTTCTATAACACCGAGCGAAACATATGCATCAAAAGTATTATCAGGAAAATCTAAATTTAACACATCACCAACCTGAATAGGAAAATCAGGGTCATATGCTTTGACTTTGTCTACAGTGGATTGCATATAATCCACACCTATAACATCATGCCCCATCTCTCGTAAATTGTGAACCCAAGCACCCATACCACATCCTGCCTCGATTATCTTCATATTAGGTTTATCTAAATACCGTCTAAAAATTTCCATTAATGTCCGAGTTTTACTGCTTTTAATAAGTCCTTCAACACTCTGACCTTCCCATTGTGCTTCATCCTGTTCTTCCCGATTCCTGAAGGAATAAAAAGTGTAGCTCATTATTTTTCTCCTACTCAACAATTGTTTTTATTGCTTGAGAAATTTTACTGGCAGAATGGTACCATGTAAATTGCTCCAGAATAGTCTTACGAGCATTTCTGCCCAGCTTCCGCCTTAGATAATTTTTTGTAATCAACAAAAATAATTTTTCTTTTAATTCATCAATATTTTCGGGCTCAAAGAGCATACCATTCACACCATCTCTAATGACTTTTTCAATCTGCCCTATCCTGCTGGCAAGTACCGCTTTACCCTCGGCCATATATTCAAAAAGTTTTAGAGGGGAATAATAAAAGAAATCCAGTTTTGGGTAAGTGAGCAATACTATGTCCATAGCATTGAGATATTCTGGTATTTCATCGTGAGAAACATAGCCCGAAAAAACAACCCTATCGCTATATCTTCTCTGTTTTAATTTTTCCTCTAAATCCTTCTTCAATGGGCCGTCTCCAACCAATAAAAAAGCCGTATTATTGAACCGAGAAAGAGTAATTTCAATCAATTGCAGTAAATTATCAAGCCCGTGCCAGTAATGAAAAGTACCGATGAAACCTATAACAATTTTGTTCTTGAGTTCATATCGTGAACGAATAGCCTCTGAAGAAATCTCGGGGTGAAATTTTCTCTCATCTACTCCATTGGGAACAACCACAATTTTTTCTGAAGGAATATGCCAGTTCAAATAATAATCTTTTAGTTCTTGAGAAACTACGATAACCTTATTAGCCAATACTAAATTTAACCTTTCCAGAACCTCAGGTATAAATGGTAATTGAATAACCTGACGAGCAAACTTGCGACTTTCATATGCCATAGGTGCATTTACTTCCAGTAAAAAAGGTACTTTTCTAATAAAAGAAACTATAGGCAAAGAGAAATTTAAGAGATTGTATCGCACAAGCACAACCTCAGGCCGTTCCAAAGAAAGAATTTTCCACTCCTTAACAAAATATCTTCCATTGGCCAAAAGACCATTTATCTGGTTTAAATACCGCCCCAATTTTTTCTTAAGAAAACTTCTAAGCCTGGATCTAACAGATTCTTCTACACTTGTAAAACGATTAAGATAATAAACCTTTACACTATGTCCACATTGTTTCAATCCTTTCTCCAATTCTCTAACATGGACTGCCGCACCAGCAGAACTTCTCTTCATATCGTAAAGATAGTTAATATAAACTATTTTCATTTCAGTTAACAGTCCAGATTCTTCATATCTTCAATAAGATTGCAAAACCTGTGCCATAACCTCTACTTATTTTTTTTAAAAACACAAAGTAAAGTTTGACCATAATTTTTGATAATTGGCAACTTACAAAAAAAACTATCAATCCTGTAGATTATATTACTGCGGAACCAAAATCTGGGTATACCATAAAGGTACAAAGGTGGGAATAAAGTGGTTGCTCGGGATTTATTAAGCTTAAAACCACAGCTTTCAACAATAGTAATCCATTCATTCACCGGATATTTATGGTTATGGGCATCTGGATTCCATACTGTAGATTCTTCTTTTTTCTTCTTTCTTCTAAGAATGAAATGTCCCACTTTTGAGACAAAATCTCTAAATTTTTCATACATAACTGGAAAAGTAATTAACAATTCACCATTTTCTTTTAACAATCTGTTGGCCTCGAGGCATAGTTTTCTGGGCTCCTGAACATGCTCTATTATGTCTATCGCTATTGCTTTATCAAAAACACCATCCTGCAGGGGTATTTTTTCAACATTTGCACAAAGTGTTGTATAATTCTGGATTCCATAAGATCTAATAACTTCCATTGAATTCTTAAGCCTTTCTTTATTAATATCTACTCCAATCATTTCTTTATATTGCCCTGCATAAACAATTGCCTGGGGACCTTCTCCACATCCAATATTTATCACATAATCATTTGGAGTAAACGGAAAAAATTCAGGGTAAGTCCTGCTGGATAATATTTTGGCTTTCAAATGTTTGGTATCCATCCCATTTACACTCCCTTATCTTAAACTTTACAGAACTAAAATAGCCAAAATCACTTAGGAAGACTAAATTTATTTAACGAAAATTTTATATACTTTTTTTGCTCCCCTGGTTCAAAATTAAACTCTCTTAACGAAACAACAGACGCCAACCCTTTTACTGTTTTAATCTTTTCCAGTATTTCAAAATCTCTTGAAGCAAAATTAGTATCTATCAAAACCATTTGAACAATACCATTGCGTGAAAATAATCTAACCTCGTTTAGTTTATCAAGGCTAATTGTAAATTTATCAACTACAACTGGAAAATTAAAATATCTTAATTCATCAATAATTTCTTTTTTAGTAAATTCAAATGTGTCTTCAAAAACAATTGTTTTTTCCCTGAATAAAACCAATCGATTAAGAATAAATGGGCCATAATCTAAAACCATCGAAACCAGCTCCGAATTTGCATTTATTCTATGGCATTCTTTATAAGCAGGCAAAATCCATCCTGCATCTCCTTTCCGTGCAATAGGAGCAAAAAAATTCTTTTCTATATTTTCTACCAGATTTATTTTACCATACCGTTCTCGAGACGGCCCCCCTGGGCAAGAAAACACCCACCCAATATCTTTAAACCAAATATGAACAGGCGTAATGGTTGGTTCGGAAAGATATTCCTCAGTCCCTCCACTTAGGACTATAAAATATTCATCTTTAGAAACAACAATATTTCCTGTGGACTTAAAAAATTCAAAATAAGTGTAATCATTAGTATAGTAAGCATTTAGTCTACTCTCTTTTCTTAATAAGTGTGAAAATCCTATCCAAACTCCCAAGAATGCATTGTAAACTGTAAGATAATGATAATCATACCAGCCAAATTTTTCTTCATCTCTACGATTGTTTAAAACTATAGGAAAATGTTCATCTCGCTGAAAACCAAGCAAATAATTCCATATCTTATCTAAATTATATTGGTAAATATCAGTGTTCTCTTCATCCAAATCTTTAGCAGCTTCAAGCACATAAACTCCAACAGCATAGCCAAAAATTTGTTCCTGCCCTCTACCTATATAATTAAAACATCCATCAGGATCAATAAACCTTATAAAATAATTAACTCCAGAGAGAAAGTTTTCTCTTGTTTTACTCTCCGGGTGCAAAGAGAAAATTCTATGAAGCAAAGCCAATGTAAATACGTGATATTGAATAGGTCTACTTTGATTGGGTGAATCATCATAACAACCATCGCTCTGTCTGACTTTGTTTATAACTAGGACCCGTCGCCAGAATTTGAACATATCAAACGGTATTTTAAAAAGTCTGTATCTAAGTAAAGCAGAGTAGGCTCTCATAGCTACCCAGTTAGTCAATGAATTTTTTTTGTTTTCCCTTAAGGATTTCAGCCCTCGAATCCAGTGGACTTTTTCCTCTTCTGACAAATCATCTTTGAGCAAACGGAAAGTTTCCAGAAAAGCATAATTCTTGAAATCCCAGTGATAACCCCAGTCATCAAAACAATACTCATCTTTTGAGGTTGAAAGATGAAATTCAATAGCCTTTTTTACCTTTTCCAAAATCTCTGGATCCATACTTTCCCGATAAAGAATAGCTCCCAACAATGCAAAATGTGTAGTAGCATAATGATCCCCAGGCACTTTATAGGCAATTGGATCAAAAATACCTCCATAGTCATAAACTTTCAGTATAACTTGTTCGTCTTTATTCTGAATCACTTTCAGACCTATTCCATGGGTTCTAAAATACTTTTCCTCTGGTAAAGGTTGTATTACTTCCTTTTTCCCTTCTACAGGGTGTTCAAGTATAAAGGAAATCTCATTTCCTTTTCTATTAGCCACAATCTGGCGCTGTTTAATTTGATACTGAGCTAACCAGTGAAAAATACTTTCAGCAATAGAAAGATAATTCATTTATCACTCATATTTATATCTATATACTAATGTTCCTCAAGTACCGCATAGCATGTCATCCGATCTGACCATAATCGTGGTATACCCAAAGAACCCAACAAAAGCAGCGGCTTAACCAAAACAATATTTGAAAGAATTTTTATTGTCTCGAATATAAACCGTAAAGACGACCATTTATGTAACAACCTTGAATTCTCTCTAAGATAGCGAAAATTTGTCTGAAGCGCATTTTTGGAATAACCTTTATATGCACCAGAGAAACCCCATTGTTTAACCACAAACCCTGCTTTATTGAGAGTTAGTTCTAATGAAGCAGGAGTAAAAAAAGATAGATGAGTTGGCACTTGCAATGCCCACCATGACTCTTTAAAAAGACGTGCATCGTAACAAGCATTGTTGGGAACAGAAACAATAAGCATTCCATCCGGGCGTAAAAATGATCTTGCTATCTGAAGAAAAGATAAAGGTCTGTGAACATGCTCTAAGACCTGATTCATAATAACAACATCAAAACTTTCCCTTGGAAAGGGCGCTTCTTCCAGAGGACCAATGTGAACTCGGGGGGTAACAGATCGTGCCAGTAAACCTGCCTCAGGACTTATTTCCTGCCCCCACACTTCATACCCATAACGAGCAAAGAAAGCCATTAGATAGCCATTACCACAACCAACATCCAAAAGTCTCAATGAACGTTCATGAGAAAAAGGCGGGAGAATATTTACGTATCTTGCAAAAAGAGCATGTAAACCGGAGAGGAAAAATCTTCTGAACCAAAAAAGTTTTCTGTGCAATCCAAAGTGAACCTCCATCACAGCATTGCGAAGAAAACCCCCACTAGTTATGCTTTCTTTATGAGTATAATAGACACCAGAAGGATAGTAGGAAACAATTTCCTGGGATGTAGGCCTGGGATTGAGAAACATATGACTACAGGCTGTGCATTTAACAACTGTCCACCTACCATGAGAACCATATTGATTATCAATAGCTTCCATCACACGCGTCATTCTTTTGTAACCACAAACAATGCAAGAATCAAGAGTTTCCATTACAATGTTTCCTATATCTTCATACACTGCTTATCAGATCCGAAACTTTTTTCGCAAATTGTAACATACTGTATTTTTCGGATACTGTTCTCCTCGCATTTTCTCCAATTCGACTAATTTCATCTGGATGTTCCAGCAAATAGAGGATATTCTCCCTTAGAATCTTACTGTTGTGAGCTGAAACCAAAAGTCCATCCTTACCATTGATGATATAATCTACGGTACCACAAGCATGTGTAATAATAAGTGCCTTACCATACAACAGACAATCCAAAAGTACCATTTGTCCGGAAGAAACTTCTACATCATCGAGCGAAACAACTACAAATTTGCTTTTCCATAGAAATTGACGATACTGCTCACCATAAATATCAAAATATACTTCAACATTTTCAGGAATCTTCAATCCTTTAATATTAAAAGGTTTCGTAATAACTACCACTTTTATATCCAAATCTTTCACTGCTTCGAAAAGTGTAGCGTAATCTCGATTACTTGTACCAGGACTAAAAATATAATTCTCAACTGGAGTATTAAGTGCCTTCTGGATATCCGATCTTTTTGTATCTATACCAAGATGAATAAAAACAAATTTTTCATTCTTGCATCGGAAAAATCGATGATGGTATTTAACCTCGTGTGAAGAGTAACAAATAACCCGGTCCACTGCTGACAGCGCAAACCTGATAAGAGAATATCGTAAGAAAGAATAAATTCGACTTTTCCGCTTTGTATAAAAAAAACCCATTAAAATTAGTTTGGGACCGCCTCCACCAAATATTCTAGCAAAAATGCCGTACCACATTCCTGCAACCCACTGCCAGGTGAGAACAACATCATAGTTTCCTCTTCTAAGATATGCTTTGAATCCTAATTTAATATATCCCCCCCAACGATATATGGCTTTCTCAAATTTTGAACTATACTTAATTGAAAGATCAGAATCAAGGATTTCATATGAATGTCCATACAAAGAAACAGCGTTAAGAAAAGACCATTCAGCAGGCTTGACCTGCCAGTCAACAACCAAAAGTACTCTTTTTTTTCTTACGAAATTATCCAAAAAAAATTAACTCCCTTAAAATTTCAGCAGTCCTTTTAAGAAAGCAAGTTCATCTTTTGTAAAATAGTGAATAATACCTGTCATTATTCCATTAACAATTAATCCCGTAACAAATAAAAGAAAAATATTTAACTCCCGAAATACCAGAATATATATACACATCACTATGTTAATAATAAGAATTTTGGGAAGCAACTTTAACACTGGAGGTTTTACCAATTTATTCGACAAATAAATCAGGTGAAATAGAAATGTAGATGCTTCCGTAATCAAAGTAGCAAACGCTGCCCCAATATAACTGTATTTCGGAATAAAAACAAAATTTAATCCCAAATTTAAAAAAGCACCAAAACCAACAACTTTAGCAGTAAATCTCTGTCGATTGGCTGAACGCGTGGCATGTGTCATTACAGTAGTAGAAAAAATAAGAGCTGTACCCCATACCAGAATCTGCAGTGCTCCAGCTGCATTAATATATTCCTTACCATAAAACAGAAGAATAATTTTGTCAGCAAGAAGTGAAATTAAAAAAGCTAACGAAACCCCCAGAAATAACATTACCTTAAATGTTTCTTCAAACAGTCGGGTAAAATCAGCTATTGATTCCTTATAAAATTTTGAGAGTGCCGGGAAAACGGCCTTCCGGATAACTGTGGGAACGACCAGCATAGTAAAGACTAATCGATAGGCAGCATTATACCAACCCACAACTTCATCATTAACCATCAAAGATAGCATTACACTGTCAATATATGTATACATCATGGCGAAGAAGATTATAATACCAAACGGTAATCCTTCATGGAAAAAGAACTTAACAGTAGAAAAATCTACTTGCAATGACAAAGAAGAAAATTTAGTTGTAACAATCCGCAAACAATAAACCAGTGTTAAAAAACTTGCCAGCAAATACATTGAGGCCAATAGTTGAAAATTACCACCAAGTAGTAGAATTGTAATACCAAAGGAAGTATCCAAAATTGTCTGTAACAAAGTGGCAACAGCATCATATTTAATTCTCTGGAAAGCTTGAAAAACCGATTTAAAAAAAAGGTTAAAAGATATAAAAATCTGGTAGATAGCAAAAATGTAAACCGTTGTTACAACGTCGGAAGATTTATTCGCTAGATTGATTATTAAAAAAACAGATGTAAGATAAAAAAGAGAAAGAAATAATTTTATAACTAAAGCATTGCCTAAATACTTCTTTATCATTTCAGGTTTTCTAGCCAGCTCCCTGACTAACAATTGATGTGTTCCCATATCTGTAATAATCAAAAACAACGTAGTAAAAGCTAAAGCAAATGTAAATTTGCCATAATTAGTATCACCCAACAACCGAGCTGAGAAAACCACAAGAACTATACGGATGAGTTTGTTTAACATCTCTGCACTTATTACTATTGTAGAGTTTGAAGCAATTGTTTTATTATTTCCAACCATTACTATTTCCAGTTTATTTGATGCCTAAAAGCCGTTGGTATTTTTTGTACATTTCATGATAATGAAATTCCGGACTAAACTCCTTTTCAGCTTTTTTACGGGCATTAACACCATACTCTTTAACCATTTTCGGATGGTTAAGGAGAAAATCAATTTTCTCTGCAAGCTCTTCACTGTTGCCGGGCCGAAAGAGTAATCCCGTCTTTCCAGGCTCAATTAATTCTGGAATACCCCCGATGTCTGAACCAATAACGGGTTTTCCCAGAGCATAAGATTCGTAAATAACCAGAGGAGAATTATCATAGCACTCAGATGGTATAATAACAAATTTTGAATTTGAAATTACTTTTTTTAATTCATCATTCCATTTAGGCCCTAAGAATTTTACATTTTTAATATTTAGCCTTGCAACTAATTCTTCTAATTCTTTTCTATAATACCCTTGCCCAATAATAAAAAGATGGGACATTGCTACTTTTTTTACAGCTTTCAGAAGAGTTTCAAGACCTTTTGCTTCTTCTAAACGGCCGAAATAAACAAAATAACCATTAGAGTTAAAATCAGGAGTATATTGATCTATTCTTATAGTGTAATATAATTGTTCAATCTTTTTTTCGTCTATACCCGCCTGGACAAATTTGGCTGCCAGAAATTTACTCGGCACATGAAGAATGTCAATGTTAGTCTCATAAATTTTCATCATCTTATGCAAATAAGCTTCCACCCCAATTAGAAGCCCTGCCATTCTAGAATTTTTGTGACATTTTTCAAAAAATGGATGATAATAATGCCCGTCTAAACATTTTTCACATACCTGCTTTGTATGCCAATTGAATAACCGGTAATTGGGACAAATTAATTTTGCCTGATGTGTTGTCATAATTATCGGTATATTATATTTTTTTAATGAGTGTAAAATTGAAGGAGATAATTGATGTTCAATCATATGCAGATGGGCTATATCTGGTTTTGTTTTCTCGATAAGCTGTTCAATCTTTTTTCTAGCATGAAGGGAATAAATAATTCGACCAGATAGTTTAAAACCTTTTTTCAACTTCTCTAAATTAGAGTTTAAATTAAATTCAATATTATCCACAAAATATTTTTCATATCTGGAAGAATAATTGTTCGGATGTTTCATAGCAAAAGGAATCACTTTATGGCCGTGTTCCATGAGTATGTTTGACAACTCAAAAAAATAACGTTCTGATCCCCCCTTTATGAAATAAAACTTATTAACCATTAATATTTTCATTGTTTATCCCTTAAAGGAAAATAATGAACAACTATCATCTGATGTGAATTTAGCTTTTCCTTATAGAGGTCATGGCCTTCTGGCGACTAAAAAGCTCTCTTTTATAGATTCGTTTGAGAGCCACTGCTAATCCTGCTAATATCCAAAAAATAAACTTTTGGCGATAATGCTGATACTCTGGTCCGAACATAACTGCCGTCAAAAATGCTACATAGCCTCCAAATATCCCTATAGCAACAGCATTCAAATATTTATCCTTAAATTTTAAGGCATTATAAGCATCTTTAAGAATCCAAAAAACAAACCATAAAAAAAAGAATAAACCTGGCAGTCCAGTTTCTGCCGCTAACCTTAAATATTCATTGTGCACAGGGTGCCAAAAACTAAAAGAAGAAAATGAATGAAATTGATAATTTAAAAGCCCCACTCCTAAAATTGGATGCCCCAGAATAATTGGAATAGCTATCTTAATCATTAAAAGTCGATATTCACCTCTACCACCTGTTTCAAACCTTAAATTAATTAGTTCCCCAAAAACAGAAATAATTACCATTACTGCACCTATTATAACAATTGAAGTCAAAACTAACCTGGAACTCAACTTACGCTTTACCGCCATAAGTAAAAACATAACAATAATAGCACCGATTATTCCAAGCCAGGAAGATCTGGATAAAGAAAATAGCAACGCCAATAATCCAAAAATTATCGCAGCACCATACCATATCTTTTTTAATTTACTTTTAACAAAAATAAACAAACTTATAGAAAGTGGTAAAAGCAAAATAAGATA
>CAYYPT010000029.1:0-5505 GCA_964473625.1 uncultured bacterium
CTTTGCGTGCTTGGCGTGAGTAAAATCAAAATAGATCGGTACCTAAATTTTGACTACTGGATACTGTTTGTAATTTGAATAGAAGAATCAATCACTATCTTTTCGCAAACAAGATAGGCTAAGAAACCAATTAAAATTCCGGTAACAAGAGAAGAAAATATAAACAGAGGAAGTAAAAAGAATATTTCTACCTGACGGACATACAAAAAATATGCTACTAAAATTTGTGTTAAATTATGAAACAACGCTCCAAGTATACTGATGCCTATAAGACTAAACACTCTATTTCCATAAACCATAACCAATCCCATAACTACAGCAGCTACAAGTCCTCCAGAAAGCGAAAACAAAAATACAGGCTGCAAAAATCTCCCCGTTAAGAAGCTGCCAATAAGAACTCGCATTAACAAAATAATTAAAGCCTCCTTTATCCCCCACCATTTTAGTGAAAGAATCGTAGCAATATTGGCAAGACCCAGCCTTACCCCAGGAATAGGACTTTGTATAAGTGTTTCAATAGAAAAAAGGATTGAAGCCACTGTTACAAGAAAAGACATTTGTACAATTTTACGTGTCAAAGAAATCATCCCTACATAGTAATTCCATCAAGAACCTGTTTGGCTTTTCCTTCTATTTTGATAAAAATTTTATTCGGTATACATACAATAACTTCACCAGCTCTGCTGATTTTTCCCATTTTCATACAAATCTTCTGGGGACATGGAGCCTTTGCAACCCAAACTTTGCCATCTTTCACCCGTATCAAAGTCACCCCCAATGGTCCCTGTACACTGAAATTTCTATTTTCAGAAAGAGGAAATCTGTATACCTCCTTACCATTAACTGATACAGAAACTAACTCACCCTCAACTGACAATAAACGAAAAAGGAAAAAACTCAAGCCTATAGATACACAAAGTACAACAATAAGAATAATATCGCCTGTTTTTAGTACATTTTTAAGTTTAAGTTTGTCCATTTAAGAGGTAACAACTCCGAGAGCAATAGAATTCAACTTTGTTTCAGCATCATCCGATCTGGAAAGTAAAATAATGGATTTCTTTGCGCCCACAACTAACCCACCAATTTTCGCATTGGCAAGATACCACACTCCCTTAGCAAAAATATTACCACACGCTATATTAGGAACAAGAAAAATATCAGCGTCTCCTGAGATTCTGCTTTTTACTCCTTTGAGACGAGCCGCCTCTGGAGAAAGAGCGATATCAACGGCTAACGGTCCTTCCACCTCGACATTCCCCAATTCTCCTCTATTTGCCATTTCTGTTAAAATTTTTGCATCTTCTGTCTCCGGCATATCGGGATTAACTTTCTCTATAGCAGCTAAAACCGCAACTTTGGGTTTTTCAATTCCCAATTTCTGCATAACTTCTGCAGCGTTTTTAATTATACCCACTTTCTGTTCTAAAGTTGGTTGAATAACCATACCGCCGTCTGTAACTAAAAGAAATTTGTGATACGCAGGAATTTCTAAAATCGCTATGTGACTCAAAAGACGCTCTGTTCTCAGATCAAACCTTTTATCCAGCACGGCTTTTAAAAGCACTGGGGTACTAACTTTCCCTTTCATTAAACCGTCTGCATCTACAGAATGAACCAATTCAACTGCCTTCTCAGCTGTATCCTGTTCATTGTCCATATTATAGATTTTAATATCTTTCAAATCGAATTCAACCTCTTTAGCTATTGTTTCTATCTTATTCCGATTCCCCACAAGAACTGGTTCTACCACTCCATCTTCATGTGCAATTTTCAAAGCCTCCAGTACAGCCTTCCCCTCTGCCCCCGCAACAACAATCCTGTTGCCTTTTCTTTTCTTTGCCTCAGCTATAATTGAGTTAAAATTGGTTAACATAACATCTTACCTCACTCCTATAAGT
Source organism: uncultured bacterium (assembly GCA_964473625.1). Taxonomy (GTDB): domain Bacteria; phylum Zhuqueibacterota; class QNDG01; order QNDG01; family DSAB01; genus CAYYPT01. Next base: position 1,902 of record CAYYPT010000029.1, read on the forward strand.
AACTTTAGTTTCTGAAGTAAATTCTCGCTTTCGTATTCAACCTCACCACCAACCCTCTCCACTCTGTAAGCGAATCTCGCCTTATTTCCATTTGTTTTGTCGGTTTAGCTACATCTCTTGTCTTTTGAATTTAATCTGGAATTTTGTTCCTCTGGTTCTATCCAGTTTAATCTCTCCTCCAAGCTGCTCTTCTGCCAGAATGTGAACAAGACGCAAGCCGAGAGATTCTGTTTTCCGGAAATCCAGTTCTTTTGGAAAACCAATGCCATTATCTCGAACTGTTAATTCAATCTCACCTTTTTCAGTTGAACAAATTATAATATCTATTTTCCCTTTTCCTTTCCATGATTGGGGAAAAGCATATTTCAGAGAATTAGAAACAAGCTCATTAATAATCAATCCGTATGGAACTGCCAGATCAATTCCGATACGGATATCTTCTACTTTGACGTTTAACTTAATCTTAGAAGGATCAACTCCATACGACCGGTAAAGTGCACGAGATATATCCTCAATATATTTACCAAATTCGATCCTTGCCAGATCAGGAGATCTGTACAACTTCTCGTGAACCAACGCCATAGACTGAATTCTATTCTGACTTTCACGAAACATCTCAAGATCATCTTTATCTTTAACATAAGCCGATTGAAGACTAAGCAAACTTTTGATTACTTGAAGATTGTTTTTCACTCGATGATGAATCTCTTTGAGAAGAATATTTCGCTCCTCTAAGTCCTTTTGAATTTGTTCTTCTGCCTGTTTTCGTTCAATAGCCAGTGCAATCTGATTTGAAACAAATGCAAGAATATTTTTTTCTTCTTCACCAAACCTGACGTTTCTACTATAACTTTGAACTGCAAGCATACCTATTGTCCTATCTTTTGTCTTTAGAGGAACTCCAAGCCAGTCAATAAACGGTGTCCCCCTCAATTTGACCTTGCCCTTCCTGACAAGTTCTTCAAGCACTTCTGGTGTAGCAAGAAGCGGCTGGCCAGTACGGAGGACATACTCTGTTAATCCTTTTCCGGGTTTTTGAGGGGCTGGTTTCTTATCGTATTCATCCACAAAATAGGGGAAACTTACTCTATTGGACTCTGCATCATAGAGAGCAATATAAAAATTCTCGACTGACATCAAATCTCCTACAATGGAATGTATTGAAGAAAAAAGATCATCGAGATTCTCTACAAAAATGGCAGCTTCTGAAATTTTGTATATAACAGTTCTAATTTTTTCTATTTTTCTCCTCTCAGTAATATCCCTTACAGCTCCAAGAACTGCATATTCTCCCCTATAGAAAATTGCATTCACAGAAAATTCACAATCCCTTACATCACCATTCTTGGTGAGAACACGAGCTTCGTACCTTGCCGGCACCTTTTCACCCCTTGCTCTTCTTTTTCCTATTTCCATTACTCTTTCCCTGTCACCGGGGTGAATTAGTTTCCAAACATTTAAACTATAAAGTTCTTTTTTGCTATATCCTGTTACTTCGCATACCGTATCATTCACAAACAAAAACTTATCATCTCGATAAATGTATATAGCATCATGACTCTGTTCAACAATGGCACGATATTTCTCCTCGCTCTCTTTGAGCTCTTCTCTGGCCTTTTTACGCTCAGTAATATCCCTGGCAATCCCTTCGAAGCCTATAACTTTCCCCTCTTTTACGATTGGAGTAGAACGTATTTCGACAAAAAGTTTTTCTCCTGTTTTTGATATCACTTCATACTCTACAGGCGTATTGAGACTTTTATCATTTAATATGCTAGAAATTCTTTCAACAAATTGCTTTCTATAACTCTCTGGAACTATATCCCAGAGGTTCATCTTTAAAAGCTCCTCCTTGGTATATCCCAGCTTCCTGCAAATTGTCCGATTAACAGAGAGAAACCTACCTTCAAAATCCATCCTGAAAATTCCATCAGGACTCTGTTCTACAAGATTTCGATATTTTTCCTCACTTTCTCTCAATGCTTCTTCTGCCTGTTTGCGTTCAGTGATATCTTCAACTTCGGCAATCGTATAAAGAGGCTTCCCATCGCTATCTTTTATAAGTGAAACATAGACCATCCCAGTAAGAATGCTGCCGTCTTTACGTATATACCGCTTCTCCATAGTAAAGGTATCGCCTTTGATCTTGCCTTCTATCAATCTCTCTACATTAACCTTGCTGGCCTCAATGTCCTCAGGATGTGTAATGTCTGCAATAGATTTGGTTAACATTTCTTCTTTGGTATACCCGAGCATACGGCAAAAGGAATCATTCACCATCTGGAAATATCCATCAAGTTTTGTTATTACTTTCCCGATTATTGAGGAATTAAATGCTGTTCGAAATCGCTCCTCGCTCTCTTGCATAGCCTGTTCAGCAAGTTTTCGTTCTGTAATATCTTCTACCGTGCCTTCATAGTAAAGTACCTTTCCCGAACTATCACGCACAGCCCTTGCGCTTTCGCTTAAATACACCCTACCTCCATCAGCTCGCGTCCAAACAGACTCCATACCAATAATAGTGCCTTTTTTTTCGAGCTCCTGTTTGAATTGCGATCGGGGATAATCGGGATGGAAGCCGTCTTTCTCTAAGTTTCGCTGCTGAAGTTCCTCAAAGGAAGAATATCCCAGCATTTTTACCAATGCAGGATTTGCCAAAAGAATCCGACCGTCTGGTGTCGTTCGGTAAATACCAAGAACAGCGTTTTCAAACAAACTGCGGAATCGTTCTTCTGATTCTTTTAGTTCTTCCTCCATGCGCTTTTGCTCAGTAATATCCTCAACAAATACCATTCTTAAGTCTGTCGATTCAAGAAAACGGGAAACAAAACGGCAGGTTCGTTTCTGGCCATCTTTTCGGGTAATTACAGCTTCTCTGGTGCGTATTGCTTCTCCTAATACAATTTTCTTATGTTCTCTAATTACCGCATTTCTGTATTTATTATCAGGATATATTTTTTCAAACCATATATCAAGACCTGGCAGTTCCTCATGAGTGTAACCAGTAATTTTCTCCATCTGAGAATTAAAAATCAAAAATTTTCCGCTTTTATCGTGCACAACAATACCATATGGAGCTAAATCAATAGAAGATCTGTACCTCTCCTCACTTTCTTTTAAGGCATTTTCTGCTTCTTTTCGGCTTGTTATGTCTCGAACGAATTCTACCACACTGGTTACCGCACCGGTATCAGGATCTTTAACAGGATAACTGAAAAGTTCGATCCATTTAACCGGAGAACCAGGCAGACCTGGAACAACATCCATTTCAGTCTTTCCGGATTTCATGCACCGTAAACTGGGACAGGGATCACAGGGTTTTGTCCTGTCATGATAACATTCATAACACTTCTTTCCCTCCAACGGGAGATTCTTCTTATACCACTTTTTCATTACCCCATTTACACCCAGAATGGTCAAATCCGGACTTAAAACACTCATGCCATCCTGAATACTTTTAAAGACTGCTTCCAAGAATTTTTGATTTTCTCGCAGCCTTTTTTCTGCCTGCCTGTGTTCCTTCTCAACTTTCATACTATGAAGACCAAAACCAATGTCCCCGCTCACCTCTTTTAACAGACTGAGTTGTTCTTCATCAAAAGGT
>CAYYPT010000029.1:5605-6921 GCA_964473625.1 uncultured bacterium
TCTTCATCAAAAGGTTTTGAGTGAATCACATAAAGAAATGCCTTGATATCATCTTTGTAAATTGGAAATATTGCTAAATATTTTCCATTAAGTTTAAGAAAAGTAATCTCTCTTGTTTTCTTATTTAGGATATCTTCTATTTTTTCATCTTTTACCTTGAGCCCCGCCTGATAGATTTTGCCTTTATACGAAATGCCTACACAGTCGTATCTCTTAACCTCAGCAAGAATCTCACAGGCACTTTTCAAGAGTTTTCCTTCATCTTTTTCTCTTGTGATAAGCTGATTGACAGCTCGAATAGCCCGTAAGAGGTCGTTAAGATGGGCAATTTTTGCTTCTGCCTGCTTGCGCTCAGTAACGTCCCTTGCAATCGTTGAAGCACCCACTAATTTCCCAGCTGGATCTTTAATGGGAGATACCGTCAGGGATACATCAATCTCTTTGCCGTCTTTCCTTATTCGTTTTGTTTCGTAATGAGCGATATGCTTCCCCTGTTTGATCTTTTCGATAATTTCTGGAAAATCATCTGAATGATCCGGGGGAATCAAAATTGCAATGGAACGACCAACGACTTCTTTAGCTTTATAGCCGTATATTTTCTCTGCACCCTTATTCCAGCTAACGATCTTACCATCTATTGTCTCTCCGATGATCGCGTCGTCAGAGGATTCCACGATGGCGGCAAGTTGTGCACGAATCCTCTCTGTCATTCTCTTTTCAGTCACATCCCTGAAAACAAGAACAACACCAATAATCTCCCCTTTATCATTCTTAATAGGTGCACCGCTGTCAGCAATGGGAATTTCTTTTCCTTCTCGATTGATTAAAACAGTATGGTTGGCCAGCCCCACTACAATGCCTTCTCGCAATACACGTTCTACCGGATTTTCTGCTGGCTTACCTGTTATCTCATTGACAATTTTAAAAACCTGCTTTAAAGATTTACCTTTAGCTTCTTTCTCTTTCCAGCCGGTGAGTTTCTCAGCCACAGGATTCATGAATGTAATATTTCCATTCATGTCTGTAGCAATCACTGCATCGCCGATGCTCCTGAGCGTGGTAAAAAGCCATTTCTCGCTTTCTTTCAACCTTTTTTCCATCTGATGCTTGTATATAGCGTTCTCAATTACACCGTGAAGTTCGTTGTAATCAAAAGGCTTGTAAATAAAACCATAGGGCTGGGATTTTTTAATTCTTTCCAGAGTATCTTTATCTGCGTATGCAGTAACATAAACAACAGGAATGTCGAATAGAGTCTGAATCTGATTGGCCGCTTCAATTCCATCCATTTTGCCTTTGAGCTTTACATCCATCAG
>CAYYPT010000029.1:7021-20439 GCA_964473625.1 uncultured bacterium
TAATAACATCCAGCAAATTTTTTGCAGCTTCTTTTACATTATTCTTTCCTAAAATAGCGGAAATAACAGCAATTCCATCAGCTCCTGCCCTAAAAACTGGAATAACATTTTCCGAAGTAATACCTCCTATACCAATAATAGGCCGGTGAGTTTTTGCTTTTATCTTTTTTATAATATCCAGTCCGGAGACATGATATGTTTTGTATGTCTTTGTTGGATAAATTGCTCCTACTCCAAAGTAATCAGCACCTTTAGCAGCAGTAAAATCAGACTCGTACTTAAGAGATGCACCAATGATCATCTTATCACCAACAATTTTCCGTGCTACGTCAACGGGAAGATCTTCCTTTCCAAGATGAACACCATCGGCACATACAGCTAAGGCAATATCTACTCTATCATTGATAATTAAGGGAATATTGTGCATCCCTGTTATTCTACGCAGTTTTAAAGCTTCTCTGTAAAAGGTTTTGCTTTCAGAAACTTTATCCCGATACTGGATAACCCCTGCTCCACCAATGATAATCTCCTCTGCAACTTTTTCTATATCTCTTCCCCTGAGCCACTCTCTGTCAATAATAGCATAAAGAGACCAGTCAATTTCCTCTACTTTGATCATGGATACAAAAAATTATCTCCTCAATGGTTTTAGTCAACTGCAACAACTTTTTTAACATCACCACTCCAGAATAGATTTTCACATCCATTCTTATCAATCAAACGAAGCCTTCCCTGTTCATCCATTCCATTGTATGTTCCTTTGATCACACCGGCGGGAGTATCTATTTCAATTAAACTTCCGGAAAGCCAATCATATTTTTCCCACGAATCGATAACCACCTTTGTTCCATGTATAAACAAAGAATCAATATTTTTTTCCAGAGAAGAAACAAGCACCTTTCTTAAAATATCCATCTCAAGTGGGCGGCCTATTTCAATCAGCATAGAAGTTGCAGGGAAACTAAAATTTGCAGATTCAATATCACTCTTCTTCATATTAACGTTTAATCCAATTCCAACAACAACAAAATTCCGTTCTGGCTTAGCTTCTGATAGAATTCCGGCAATTTTCCTGCCACGAACCAGAACATCATTAGGCCACTTAAGATTTCCTTTTAACGAGAACATTTCCAGTGTTTTGTTTACTGCGAGGGCAGCTGCAAAATTAACAGCAGGTATAATCCTATTATCTTTGAACTCGACTACAACAGATAATGTTAATCCCTTATCATCCGGTGACAACCATACCCTGGACAGGCGTCCTTTTCCCATTGTTTGCCTTACTGCCCAGATCACGTCACCATTTTGACAGAAATCAATATGCTGCACTGCCCATACATTAGTTGACTCCAGAGTGTTAAATTTGAGAAGTCTACCATTCCAGAGACCTTCACCCTTGATAATTTTATCAGGCATGTTTTTGACTTCTTTCAAACTGCCTCCATTCCGGATTCTTTTTACAAACTGAACTTTGGCAAATTTTGAATATGAACTGAATTTCGAAGTAACTTCCAAAAAATATCCGATTTATCAAAGGTTTGCAGAAATAATGTTTCCTTAGCGTTCCCTCCCTTAATTGTCAAATTTGCCAAAGTTCAGTTACAAATTAGGAACAATTACGAATACCGCTCTAATATTCAATGCCTTCTCTGGCCTGTATATTCTGCTGATACGGATGTTTAATTTCCAGAATTTCGCTAACAAGATCAGCTATCTTTACCAACTTTGGATGAGCATGTCGTCCTGTGAGAACCAATTCCACATCATCTGGTTTGTTCTGAACAAGGCCTAAAACATCTTCAAGAGAAATAAGACCATAATCCACAGCCACATTGATTTCATCTAAAATAACAAGATCGTATTTTTTGTTTTTTAATGCTTTCTTTGCCAGATCAAAACCCTGGTGGGCCATTCGAATGTCTTCTTCCGAAGGAGCACCCTTTTTCACAAAAGTTGGAAGCCCGGACTGAACAAGCTCAAAGTTAGGGATTTTTTTAGACATCACAACTTCACCGTAATTGGAACCACCCTTCATGAAACATATCATCAAAACCTTCCAACCGTGGCCACAGGCCCTCAAAGCCAACCCTAGAGAACCTGTTGTTTTCCCTTTGCCAGGGCCTGTATAAACCTGTACTAATCTTTTTTGTTTATCATGCTTGGGTAACATGCTTTTTCCTTTCAGTTAATTGTAGAATTTACATAGACCAGTATTACCTAACCCAGGCAGGCAACACTGAAATAGTAATATGAAAAACAGGAATGGCTAATAAATAAACGATTGCAGTAGTTACTATGATCCCTAATATATCAAGTCCTACACCTGTTTTGGCCATCGTAGGAATGGACAGATATCCTGACCCAAAAACTACTGCATTAGGAGGAGTTGCAACGGGCAGCATAAAAGCCAGAGATGCGGCTATTGTGCCCGCTATCATCAAAAGATAAGGATGGATTCCCAGTCCTAAAGATGTTGCCGCTAATATAGGCATAAAGATACTGGTTATGGCTGTATTTGAGGTTACCTCTGTTAAAATAGCCATAGAGACTGCCACTACCAAAACAGCAGCAAGAACAGGTACAGCCTTGAGAATCTCAAGATTTGATCCGATCCATTGAGCCAATCCTGTTACCTGAAACTCATGAGCCAGAGCAAGGCCGCCGCCAAAAAGGAGAAGAATCCCCCAGGGAATATTAACTGCGTTTTTCCAATCGAGAAGAAACTCTCCTTTCTTAAAATTAACTGGAATCAGAAAAAGCAGCAAAGTAGCTCCAATTGCGACAGTACTGTCATGAACCGATTTTTCAATTCCAAGTAGATTGGACCAGCCGGGGATTGTAAAAAAACCAACATTAATGTTTTTCCTGAACATCCAGCCCAACGCAGTCAGAATAAAAATTGTAAGAACATACTTTTCAGCTCTGCTCATAGTTCCCATTTCTTCCAATTCTTGTTTTACCGTTCCTCCACCTCCAGGCAGTTCCTTAAATTTTATAGGATGCGCAATCCTAACAAGATAAAACCATGCCACAGGAAGGAACAAAATAACTAGGGGAAAACCAACCATAAGCCACTGGAAAAAACTAATTTCAGGAGCTTGAGGAAAAAGCTTCTGGACTTGAGCAGCAAAAATGATATTAGGGGGAGTACCAATCAAAGTGCCAATACCACCAATACTTGCCGCATAGGCAATTCCAAAAAGTAATGCTATTCTAAAAGAGTTTAAAAGATCCTTATTGGACGAAGTATCCTCTGCAAAAGACTCCGCGTGCTTAATAATTGCCAGAGCAATAGGCAGCATCATCATTGTTGTTGCTGTATTAGAAATCCACATTGAAAGAAAAGCCGTAGCCCCCATCATGCCGAAAATAATTCTACGTGGACTTGTTCCTAAAATACTGACTATTCTCAAGGCAATTCTTTTGTGAAGTCCCCATTTTTCAATAGCAATAGCGAGAAAAAACCCTCCCATAAAAAGAAAAATATTACGATCGCCAAATTGGGCAGCGATTTCCTGGGCCGGGGAAACTCCCATGATTGGAAAACAAAAAAGAGGTAGAAGAGCCGTTACCGAAATTGGGAGCGCTTCTGTAAGCCACCAGAAAGCCATCAGAACTGTAACAGCTAAGGTCTTTTGACCCTCTAAACTCATTCCAGCAGGTCTGGGCAGAATTAATACAACTGCAAATAAAGGTAACCCTAAAAATAAGCCAAGCTTTTGATGCATTGAAAATTTCTTCTCCAACTGCTCCTCCTGACTTAAAAATGGAAATCAATTCAAGAAAAAGCTTTGAAAAATTTCCCGGCAGCCAGTCTCGCAGCAAGAACAATCGAATAAAATTTTGAATCGTCATCATCCGCTCTGGAAGTCAAAACTACAGGCGCTGTGGTTCCAACCACCACAGAAGCAGTCTTGCCGTGAGCCAATAAGGTAGTAGCTTTGTAAAAAGTATTGGCAGTCTCGATATTCGGAAAAATCAAAATATCGGCCTCGCCATTAATAGGGCTCTCCAGTCCTTTTATAGCACAATGCTCAGGCGAGAGAGATACATCCAAGGCCAAAGGACCGTCTACAATAGCTCCCTTAATCTGTTTGCGTTGCGCCATAGCTGTAATAACAGCGGCATCAACAGAAGATTGTACTTTAAAACTCACTGTTTCTGCTGCAGAAATCAATGCAGCTTTGGGCAGCTCAATCCCAATGGCATTTGCTACTGCAATAGTATATTTTAGTATTTGAATTTTTTGGTCCAGATCAGGATTCGGGATAATAGCTGCATCGGATACAATAAGAAGCTTGGGATAAGTAGGAACTTCCATTACTGCTGCATGACTCAACAATCCACCTTGAGGTAATAAGCCGTGTTCCTTGTCCAGAATAGCCTTCATAAAAACAGAGGTCCTTACCAGGCCTTTCATAACTACATCAGCCTCGCCATCATGAACCATTTGAATTGCTACTTTTGCTGTTTCATTTCTATCCTCAACATGCATAATCTTTACCATTTTGGCAAACTCAGAATTATGCCCCGAAGCTAAATCTTCAATACGTTGCTGTGCACCAATAAGAACAACTCTAATAAGCCCCTCCAGGGCCGCTCTGGAAATCGCATGAATTGTAGCGGGATCTTCCCCAGCAGCAACGGCCAGTGTCATTCGGGGACCACCTTTTACTTCATTAACAAGTTCTGATAACTTACGAATCATTTTATAATCTCCTATAAAAAATAATCAGTATATTTTAGCTTTTTCTTTCCCTTCCAGAACATGAAGACAACCCAAGGCAAGTGCCTCCATTTCTTTTTCTCCAGGAAACACAAAAATTTCTGCAATCCAATCTACTCTATCGCGAATCATTTCCACAAACTTTTCATCATAGACAAGCCCCCCTGAAAGTACAATACCGTCTACCTTTCCTTTCAAAACTGCTGCACAGCTACCAATTTCTTTAGCCACTTGATACACCATTGCTTCATAAATTAGCGCCGCTTTATCGTCCCCTTTTTCTATTCTTTCTTTGACTTTAGGCATTTCGTTCGTACCGAGATAAGCCACCATACCTCCCTGTCCAACAAGACGTTTTTTTAATTCTTGAAGGGTATACTTTCCTGAAAAACAGAGCTCTATTAATTGACCGGCTGGAACGCCTCCTGCTCTTTCCGGTGAAAAAGGGCCATCTCCATTAAGTGCATTGTTTACATCTATAACTTTCCCCTTCCTGTGACATCCCACAGATATCCCCCCCCCAAGATGAGCAACAATAAGGTTAATCTCATTATATTCTTTTCCCATTTCGTGAGCAGCTCTGCGGGCAACAGATTTCTGGTTCAAAGCATGAAAAATAGAACGCCTCTCCAATTCAGGAAGCCCTGAAATTCTGGCTACAGGTTCCATTTCATCCACTACAACAGGATCCACAATATAAGCAGGAACACCTATTTGCTTTCCCAGACCAAATGCAATAATTCCTCCCAAATTTGATGCATGCTCACCCCATTCTGCCTTTTGTAAATCTTTTATCATCTTTTCGTTGACAAGGTAAGTTCCACCCGGAATTGGACGCACCAACCCTCCACGTCCTACAACTCCATCGATGGTGTTAAGTGAAATATTGTTTTCTTCTAAAGTTTTTTCAACAAGCTGGAGACGAAATTCTTTCTGGTCAGAAATTCTTTTGAATTGGTTCAACTCATCAGTACTATGGAAAATGGATGTACTGAACAACTCTTTTTCATTTTTGTAGAGAGCAATTTTTGTAGAAGTTGACCCTGGATTAATAACAAGAATTAAATAGGACTTATCCACAGGAATCTCCCTTTAGTATTCTTTAAGCTGTTCTTCTCCTTTTAACACACGCAAAACACCCATCGCCAGTGCTTCCATTTCGTTCTCTCCGGGATAGATATAAATAGGTCCAAGAAAAGAAACTTTTTCTTTAATCCAAGCAGTAAGCATTGAAGAATGAGCTGCACCACCTGTAAGAAGTATAGCGTCAATTTCTCCGCTAAGAACTGCTGCCATACTTCCTATTTCCTTTGCAATTTGGTATGCCATTGCCTGATAAATAAGCTTTGCTTTTTTATCACCTTCAGCAATACGTTTTTCAACCTCTCTTATGTCATTTGTTCCCAGATACGCAACAAGTCCGCCATTGCCTACAATACGCCTTTTCATCTCAGGATATGTAAACTTTTCTGAATAGCAAAGCTTCACTAAGGAACTCACTGGCAAAGATCCTGCTCTTTCAGGGGAAAAAGGTCCTCCTTCATTGGCATTGTTCACATCAACAATTCTTCCCTTTCTGATGGGACAGATGGAAATTCCACCGCCAAGATGAGCAACAATAAGATTTAACTCTGAAAGAGATTTACCCAGATCCTTTGCCGCTTTATAAGCCGTAGCTTTTACATTCAATGCATGAAGAAGACTTTTTCTCTCCAGTTCAGGAATCCCGGATATTCTTGCCACTGGTTCAAATTCATCCACAGAAACTGGATCTACAAAGAATGCAGACACACCTGCTTTTTCCGCTATCTCATGGGCTAATAGCACACCTATATTGGAGATATGATCTGCCTGTACGTTCCCAGTTTTGACATCGTAGAGAAGTTTGTCACTGACTTTGTAAGTCCCACTTTCAAGCGGCTTAAAAGGACCCCCTCTTCCAACAACAGCAGAAAGAGATTTAAAATCCAGATTCTTCCCCTGAATTATTTTCTCAATATCTTTCCGGCGCATCTCAAATTGATCTAAAATGCGTTCAAAACGCGAAAGCTCTTCTTTTTTATAAGAAACAGTCGTACTCCACAGAAGTTTTTCTTCTTCATAAAAAGCAACTTTTGTAGAAGTAGAACCCGGATTAATCACCAGAATGCGATGCATGGACTCGCCCCTCCTGAAACGCTTTTATATTCAAATCTTCTGTTCCTTTTGGAACCCGCTCGCGGATAACCTCCTCCCATACTTTCTCAGGAATATAGAGCGATGAAGAAAGCACTCCGAGAAGAAGAGTATTGATTAAACGGAGATTTCCCAGACGTTTTGCAATAGAAACGCCATCCACAACTTCTACATCCCTAACTTTTTTTCTTACTGCTCCAACAGGATCTTCAGGATAACTATAACCTTTCATAGACGCTATGGGGGGAACAAGTTTATATTTGTTGAGAATCACTTTACCGTTTTCTTTTAGAAAATGAATCCAGCGTTGAGCCTCGGCTTCCTCAAAGGCAAGAATTACATCTGCATTTCCTTCTTTAATTAAGGGGGAATAAATCTTTTCCCCAATTCTCACATGACTGGAAACCACACCCCCTCGCTGTGACATTCCATGAATTTCACTTTTCTTAACATCGTAACCTGCCTTCAGAGCAGCAAAGCTTAAGATTTCACTCGCTAGAAGTACCCCCTGTCCACCAACGCCAACTATAAGTATGTTTTTTTGTTCCATGGGAAAAACCTCGCTTTTATCCTGCCCTTAAAATTAGTCACTTTAGCTCATTTTTTTGAACGATTGCATCAAACGGACAAACCTGAGCACATACAGAACAACCTGTACAGAGATTGGGATCAATATAAGCTTTTGTTAACCCTTTGTCCGTTTTTTCATCCGACTCACTAATAGCCGGACAATTTACTCTAAAACAGATATGGCATCCTGTGCATTTATCAACATCCACTGTAAAGGGTTTTTGCTGAACAAGTTTCCGCATTTCTGGGGGGAATAGAGCACAGGGTCTGTTGGTTATAACAACAGAAAGTTCGTCCGTTTCCATTTCTTCTTTGAGCACTTTCTTCGTCTGTTCAAGATTATATGTGTCTATGACTTTTATACGCTCTACTCCCAATGCCTGACAGATTTTTGCTAACTCAACCTTTTTTGTATCTTCACCCATTAGAGTCTTACCTGTGCCTGGTTGATATTGTCCACCTGTCATAGCAGTGATGCGGTTATCAGCTATTACCACTGTTATCCCAGCTTTATCGTTTACAGCATTGAGCAAACCTGTCATACCAGAATGCAGAAAAGTGGAATCCCCAATCGTAGCAACAATTCCTTTCCCACTTCTCCTGGCTTTTGCCATACCAACTCCAACACCAATGGAAGCTCCCATTTCCACACAGGTATCACCAGATTCCAGAGGGGGCAATACTCCAAGAGTGTAGCATCCAATATCTGTTGTAACAATTGCCTTGAGTTCTTTAAGAACGTAGTAGAGTCCTCTATGCGGACAACCTGGGCAGAAAATAGGCGGACGAGGAATAACTTCCTCCTTTGGAGAAACAGAAGTTTTTCTTTTTAAAACACCGGCCTCTATAAATCCATCCTCTACTCTTTCAGGAGAAAGTTCTCCAAGATTACTCCAGAATTTTTTCCCTTCACATGCGATCCCGGCGGCCTTAACTTGTTCTTCAATAAACGGCTCTAATTCTTCCACCACAAACAACTTCCTGACAGAAGCAGCAAAAGAGCGTATTTTTTCTATCGGAAGCGGATAACTCATTCCCAATTTAAGTACAGAAGCCTCCGGAATCACTTCCTTTACATATTGGTAAGCCACTCCGTCTGTAATAATTCCAATGTCATTGCCTTTTTCAATGAAATTGAGCGGCGTTTCTTCTGAGAATTTCTGAAGTCGTGATAATCTTTCTACAGCCCAGGGGTGCCGAACTCTGCCATGAGAAGGAAGTGTAACAAATTTTTTGGGGTCTCGGTGAAAACCTTTTACTGGGAACTCTTTTCGTTCTCCCAGTTCAACCACACCCTTCGAATGGCAAATTCTCGTTGTCATCCGGAAGAGAACTGGCACATCATAATTGGAACTTATCTCGAGAGCAATCCCAACAAAATCTTTGGCTTCCTGACTGTCAGAAGCTTCTATACAGGGATAACCAGCAAATTTAGCATAGTATCTGTTATCCTGCTCATTTTGCGATGAATGCATACCCGGATCGTCAGCACTCACAACAATAAATCCACCAGGAGCACCAATAAGACTTTGGGACATAAAAGGATCAGCAGCCACATTGAGACCGACATGCTTCATAGCAACTAAAGAACGAGCACCTTCAAATGTCGCTCCCATAGCAACTTCAAATGCTACTTTTTCATTAGGAGACCATTCGCAGTAAATCTCAGGATAATGAGAAATATTTTCAAGTATTTCCGTACTGGGTGTTCCTGGATAAGCAGCCGCAACATGAAGACCGTATTCATAACATCCTCTCGCAACAGCCTCATTTCCAGATAAAATAGTTTTCATTGGCTACTCCAAATTTAAAATTCAGTTACCAAAAAAACCATTCTGATAAAACTCATAGATACCCTCCTGAGCTTTTTCCATAGAAATTAACCTTTCAGTTTTCCTCAATCTGATTCCAAGCTCGGAGAGAACTGGTTCTAAAAGCCAGAAAATTTCCTCTTTCTTAACTGAAATTTCTTCTGGTAAATATCCTGCATTTTCGAAGGCTTTTAAACATTGTTCTATAAACACCGATTCGTATTGTTCAACCTTAACCATGGAGGAATGCAAAATAAAACCAGAATAATGTTCAACCCACAGCATAATATAAGGATAATAAGGCCTCTCCTGACCTTCTCTTATTCCTTGGGGAGAATAAAAGAAATCAACTTCCCAATTTTCTTCAGCCATAGAAAATTGTTTAATTTTTTCCCATTGTGCTGCATCAATGGAAAAAACCTCTGTTCCAGTTTCCTTATATGGAGCAGGTTCCAACCATTCTTCTGTCCATTCTAACCCATTCTTTTTCTTCTTAGGAATTCTAACAAGATAGCGAATCCCCAGAGGGTCTGTGAGTCGCTCGGGATCATCTTCAAAACGTTGAGCAATATCAACTGCCTGCTGAAGTACCAAAGTTAGATATCGTGCCTGATCGCTTGTTATAAACCAGGGATAGTAACCCGGAGAATAATCACGGAACAGAGGCCAACTATTACGCCCACGAAATTGAAGACCGAGTTTTTTTATAACAGCAAGATCTTGTTCTTTCAATAATTTTCTATTCTCAAACGAAACCATCAAACATTTCTGGAAATAAAGTGCTTCAAATAAATCCTCTGAATAATCTCCTGATTGGAGTCTTAAATATCCATCCAGTCCTTCCGTGCCAAGGTAAACAGCAAGAGCAAAATGCTCTCCAGCGGCCCCCATGATACAGCAATATCCTATTTCATCTGTTTCAGGATTTTGGACTCCAAACATATCAGAATCAAACATCCAATTCCACGGGGCAAGTTTTTTAAATTGGATTGCTGCCTGATAGAGCGCTTTCCATTCTTTTAAAGTGGGAGATTTCATTATATTGTCATTTCCTATATTCTCTTTAGACTCACATTCACTCCAGCGGTTTGCCAAAAGCTTCTTCCAGTTTTAACAAACGCTTCCAGTTTTTATTAACTTCTTCCTGAATATATTCTATTTCCTCTGCTGTTAAATGTCGGAAACGTCCCTGAAGTTTGAGATATTCAGAAACAGGCTTGGGATTCTTTATTTTCTTGTTAATTTTATAAACCCCATTTTCAACCTCGTAAACAGGGAAAACATTTGTCTCAGTTGCAAGTCTTGCAATCTTTATTGTAATATTGGGGGGATGTTTCCATCCTGTGGGACACGGCGCATAAATATGAAGAAATTTTGTCCCTTTGATTTGTTTTGCTTTACTGACCTTTCGAATGAGATCTTCAGGATAAGCCACATTTGCTGTAGCACAGTAAGGTATACGATGTGCCACCATAATTTCTATCATGTTCTTTTTCGGACCTCTTTTATAGTGTTTTACCGGTGTAGTGGTAGTCCACGCACCGTGAGGAGTAGCAGATGATCTCTGGATACCTGTATTCATGTAAGCTTCATTATCGTATACAATGTAAATTATATTATCCCCTCTTTCTGCAGCTCCCGAAAGTGCCTGGATACCAATATCAAAAGTCCCACCATCTCCGGCCCATGCCAGAGCGGTAACATCATCCTGCCCCAATTGGGGAAGTGCATGAGTTATACCAGAAGCCGTTGAAGCAGCCGTTTCAAAAGCCGAGTGATGTATAGGAACTCCTGCAGCAGAATAAGGAAAAGGCCCGTCAATAACAGACCAACAACATGCAGGAATAGCCATAATAGTTTTGCGTCCCAAAGCCTTCAACGTATACCGCATAGCCAGCGCTCCACCACACCCCTGACAGGCAAGATGGCCAGGTGACATTATTTCTTCTTCAGGGATAGTAAGTTTAACTTTCCTTTTTTTTGTTTCTGTTTCAGTACTCATTTTTTCACTCCTATCCAAATCAAATTACTGGATTCGTTATTCCCCATGTAATTTACCACTGATTCTATGTCTGCAATCGAAACGTCTCTTCCCCCCAAACCAGCAACAAACCCATAAAGGGGTATGTTAGAACCATACATTGCCGCTTTTATTTCCGAGAAAAACGGCCCTTCATGTCCAAAAGAGACAGCTCTATCAATTACACCGATTTTTTTAGCATGCTTAAGAATTTGACAAGCTTCTTCTTCGGGGAAAGGTCTGAAATAACGAATTTTCAAAAGCCCTACATCAATTCCTTTCTCACGCATCCTGTCCACAGCGTCTTTGGCTGTTCCTGCAATTGTTCCATAAGTCACTAGAACAATCTCTGCATCATCACAACGGTAACTTTCAGTGAGACCGTATTCTCTTCCAAAGGTTCTGCCAAATTCTTTCCCTACCTCAGTAATAACTTCTTTTGCTTTCTGGTGAGCCATCTGGATTTTATACGAAAATTCGTAATAGTGCTCTGGTGAAGTAAGCGCACCAAACGCACGGGGATCGTTAACATCGAGCTTAAACTTAGGACGGTAAGGCGGAAGAAAACTATCTATCGTATCCTGGTCATACATATCCACAACCTGAGATGTATGAGAAAGAAAAAAAGCGTCAAGATTGATAAGAGTAGGAAGAAGCACATTCTCGTTCTCTCCGATTTTATAAGCCATAAGTATGGTATCAAAAACTTCCTGATTGTTTTCGCAATACATTTGCATCCATCCTGTATCCCTCTGTGCTATTGAATCTGTAACATCTGCCCATATAGACCAGCCTGGTGCAAGGGCACGATTTACATTGGCAAGAACAATGGGGAGTCGATCACGAGCGGCCCAGTGTATCATTTCATGCATTAAAGCAAGTCCCTGAGCAGATGTAGCTGTAAATGTCCGAGCACCGGTTGCCTGGGCACCAATACACGCAGCAAGTGCAGAATGCTCGGATTCTACCTTTACAAAATCCGCATCTAAAAGCCCATCAGCCACAATCTCCGACATAATTTCAACTATTGTTGTCTGTGGAGTGATTGGATAGGCTGCTATAACTTTAACTCTCGCTGCTGCAGCACCATAAGCGGCGGCAAAATTTCCTGTCAAAACTTTTTTCATTCTGTATCTCCTCTCACTTTCCCTCTTTTTCAGAAATAATAGCATCGAACGGACACTCCTCAATACATATACCGCATCCTTTGCAGTAATCGTAGTCAATAGTCGGAGGAGCAGTAGGGAAAATAGCTGGTTCAGGACAATATTTCCAGCATATCATACAAAGTTTGCATTTTTCTTCAATGATTATTGGACGAATGGAACGCCAGGATGCTGTTTTGTTTGTTCGCATACTTCCCAAGGAAACAGGCATCGGTGGCATGTCGTTCGCACCTTTAATATCCACCGTCTCGTTCTCTTTCTTATCTGACATTTAGACCTCCTAACTATCCAGCTTTTCAAAGGTTTCTTTTGCAGCCATGGCATTTTCTTCCTTTTTTATTGGAATTCGCTCCTTTATTGCCTTCATAATCGACTCAATAGAAACCAATTTTGTTGCTTTAGCAACTGCTCCAAGAATAGTGGTATTAACAATGGGAGCAGCTTTACTTCCCAGACCATATTTCAAAGCAATAGACGAACAATCTACAGTATAAATGTGAGGATTCTCTGCATCAGGAAACGAAAAGGTCTCGGGTTTACGTTCTGTATTGATGATTATCTTTCCATTTGGTTTAAGACCGTCAGTAATAGGAACAGCTCCTATAAGAGTAGGATCAAGCACTACTAATACATCAGGCTCGTAAATGTAAGAGTGAATCCTGATCTCCTCATCACTGATCCTGGTAAAAGCTGTTACAGGAGCTCCACGACGTTCCACACCAAAAAAAGGGAAAGCCTGTACTTCTTTCCCTTCATTAAAAGCAGCCATAGCAAGAATGTCGGAAGCTTTCACAGCTCCCTGTCCACCTCTACCATGAAAACGTATTTCAATCATTAATTTCCTCCACTGTTTTTTTCTTATATCTCTATAAGGTATAAATAATAATACAGTTTAATTTAGTCGCCACTGAAAAAATCATGTTTATGAGAGTGAATATTGGAAATTTGGA
>CAYYPT010000030.1:0-19562 GCA_964473625.1 uncultured bacterium
TCACCTGATAGGTGAAAATTAAAGTTTCTATTACAAAAAACAATACAATCAATAGGTTTAACTTAAATTTCTTGCCAGCTCTCATAACATAATAACCCCTCTTTGTTTTTCTCCACAACCTAAGCTTTTGGACAAATAAATCCTTTATCAGAATTCCAGATGAGATGAGTATCACAGTGTAATCTCTGAAACTGAAGAAACTTTTCAAACCGCTCAAGAACAGCATCCTCCACAACATGCTCTATGATACATGCATTTCGCTCTGCAATTTCAGATGGAATCAGAAGAATCTGTTCAAAAAAATCCTGAATGATCTTATGTTTTTGCATTAACTTTTTTGCCTGTTTCTCTCCTTCCTTTGTCAATGTAATGTATTGGTAGGGGCTATAATGTATCAGATTTCGTTTAGATAATTCCTTAAGAGCACTTGTGACAGAAGTTTTGTGGACATTCATTATTCTGGCTATTTCACTAACACGTGCAACTTTATTCTTTACACATTGTTCATATATTTTTTCTAAATATCCCTGGAGCACAATGCTTAGTTCATATCTTGAATCCATAGCTTGCCTCGATTAATTAGACACTCCAAATAATGTTTTACTCATCAAACAATATAAGAATGATAAAACTTTTTGTCAAGAAAAAATCTCGTTGAATTGGATATTTTATTTATTCCCTCATGTTCTTTTCATAAACAGCTTTATTGGATAGAAAAGGCGGGAAGACAAATTTTGGCACAGCAGAAACTAACTATAAAAACAGTCTTAGAAGTGTGTTTCTCTTCTACAAAAATTTTTTGAAAAACTCCAAGATACCTTGTTTCCAGGCAACACGATGAGTAATACCTGCCCCGCTCAACTCATTCTTATGATTAAGATACCACTTGTACGATTTTATCAGCCGTACCATATGTTGAATGTATCATCAACCTTTTCTTTCGGCAATGTCAAAGCCAGATAAATTGCTTCTACTAAATCTTCAACCTCTAAGAGTTGATAATGATTTTCCCCATTCCCTATCACGGGTATTTTTTTGCCATTTTCAACCCAATCATAAAGAATCTGGAAAACTCCTAATCGTCCGCTACCAATAAAAGTTTTAGGTCTGATTATTGGCACACACAAACCCTTTTGTCGGTATTCTTCGCATACTTTTTCGGCTTCAATTTTGCTTTCTCCATAGGGTACGCAGCTGCTGCATGGACAACAACATCCACTTTTGAAAGCACGCCGTTTACAGCAGTAAAATTTCGGACATCAACTTGAGAATAAACAACATTCTCCGGGTACTCCGAGGACTTGATTGGGGCGATATCAACAACAAATATCTTTTCAAACTTATCCGCCAGTTTATTACAAGGATGAAAAACCCAGAAACCCGGCACCACCAACTACCGCAAGTTTCATAACTATTTCTCCTTTTTCTCTTTTTACTATTTTTTTGAAGCTGCTTCTTTTATTAAATGCCGGGCAATAACTTCTCTCTGGATCTCGTTGGTTCCTTCATAAATCTGTGTGATCTTGGCATCTCTCATATACTTTTCAACAGGATATTCTTTCATGTAGCCGTAGCCACCAAAAATTTGAACAGCTTCGGTTGTCACAGCCATGGCAACATCTGAAGCAAAAAGCTTACACATAGCTGAAGCTTTTGAGTAATCTTTAGCTCCGCCGTCAATCATTCGTGCCACTGAGTAAATTAAAGCTCGTGCAGCTTCAATCTTGGTAGCCATATCAGCTAGTTTGAACTGAATCGCCTGAAAACTGGAAATGGGGTGCCCAAACTGAACTCGCTGACGGCTGTATTCCACTGCATGATCCAGCGCTCCCTGAGCAATGCCAAGAGCCTGGGCAGCAACACCGGGCCGGGAACGATCTAGAGTACGCAAAGCAATGGAAAAACCCATTCCTTCTCTTCCTAAAAGATTTTCCTTCGGCACACGACAATCTTCAAAAACTAACTCGCCAGTAACCGAAGCACGAATTCCCATCTTATCTTCCTTTTTCCCGTAGGAGAATCCCGGTGTTCCATCTTCTACAATAAAAGCTGATGCCCCACGACTTCCCCTGCTGGGGTCAGTAGAAGCAATAACAGTATAAAACTTTGCTACGCCGCCATTGGTTATAAAATGTTTCACACCATTAATAACATAACTATCACCATCTTTTTTGGCCGTTGTTTTCATACTGGTAACATCCGAACCGGCCTCCGGTTCTGTAAGAGCAAAAGCCGCAAGTGACTTCCCAGAAGCTAGATCAGGAAGATATTTTTTCTTTTGTTCTTCACTTCCAGCCATGAGTAACGGCATTGTACCCAGAGCAGTAGCAGCGAACCCAAGAGCAATACCCCCACAGGCTCTTGAAAGCTCTTCCGTTGCTAAAACAAGCCCCATCAAACCCAAACCTAACCCTCCGTATTCTTCATCTAAATAAATACGAAAAAAATCCATCTCGGCTAAAGTTTTCATAATTTCCCATGGAAATTCACCGGATTCATCATACTTAGCTGCCACAGGTTTTATCTTTTCCTGGGCGACCTGACGGGCAAGATCCCGAATCATAGCCTGTTCTTCTGTCAAAAAATAATCCATACAATTTCTCCCTAATATTACGCTTCTAAATTTATTTTCTAAAACTACTCTAATGATAGTAATTTTTTCATAGCTTCATGTGCAGCCTGTTGCTCTGCACTTTTTTTATTATATCCTCTACCTCTTCCCAACACTTTGCCATTTACACGGACTTCTACTGTAAATTCTTTTTTATGGTCGGGTCCTACTTCCCCAACAACAATATACTCTGGACTATTACCTCCCTTTCCCTGAATGTACTCTAAAAGCAAGCTCTTGTAGTTATGGTCAAACACACCGCTGATAAGGTGATCAACATCTTTTAAAAGATGTCTGCAAATAAAAGATCGAACCTTCTCCAGACCTCCGTCTAGATAAATAGCCCCGAGTAAAGCCTCATATGTGTTAGAAAGAATTGACTTGCGATTTCTTCCCCCTGAAATCTCCTCCCCGTGTCCAAGAAAAATATACTTTCCTAAATCAATTTCTTTAGCCTTTTCCGCTAACATGTCCCGGCTAACCAGATAAGCCTTTATTTTAGTCAGCTCTCCTTCATCCTTATAAGGAAATTTATTGTAAAGTTCATCTGTAACCACCATACCAAGAACAGCATCACCTAAAAATTCCAATCGCTCATTTGTTCTTCCCCCCTCTGCTTCATCACTGAAAAATGACCTGTGAGTCAAGGCTTGTTGAATAAGAACTATATTCCTGAAACGGTAAGAAATTGTACGAAAAAGAGGATCCAAACAAAGAGATTCCCCTTTTCTATAAGTTATTTCCTTTCTTGAGACGGTGGGGAAAATTTGTTTTACTTTTATTAGTAAACGAGACAACTTATCCTTCAAAGCATTTTAAACATAATGAAACATTGTGTCCCCCAAACCCAAAAGAATTCGAAAGTGCTGCCTTAACTTTTCTTTCTCTGGCTTTGTTGGGAACATAATCGAGATCACATTCGGGGTCAGGAACTTCGTAGTTAATAGTTGGGGGAACAATACCATTTTTCAATGTGAGAACAGTAGCAACAAATTCAACAGCTCCAGAAGCACCTAAAAGATGACCAATCATCGATTTGTTAGAACTTACCCATAGATTCTTTTTAGCGTGTTCTCCAAACACTTTTTTTATGGCTAATGTTTCTGTTTTATCGTTAAAAGGAGTTGAAGTACCGTGAGCGTTAATGTAATCTACTTCCTCGGGATTTATTTCTCCTTCCTGAAGCGCTTTTTTCATTGCCTGTGCAGCCCCTTCTCCTTCAGGATGTGGAGCAGTAATATGATAACCGTCAGCAGTAAATCCTATCCCTACCATCTCAGCATATATCTTTGCTCCCCTCTTCACAGCGTGAGATAATTCTTCAAGAATTATTATACCAGCTCCTTCTCCTATAACAAATCCATCACGTTCTGCATCAAATGGTCTGCTTGCTCTTGCAGGATCATTATTCCTTGTCGAAATTGCCTTCATACTATTGAAACCGGCAAAAGCCATTTCAGTAATGACAGACTCTGCACCGCCTGTAACCATAACATCAGCATCGCCTCTTGTAATATGCATGAAACTCACGCCTATACTGTGAGAACCTGAAGCACATGCAGAAACGGTGCTATAATTGGGACCTAAAAACCCAAATCGCATGGATAGATAACCTGGCACAATATCAGGTATCATCATAGGAATAAAGAAAGGACTTACACGTCTTGGCCCTTTCTCCAGCAATTTCTTATGCTCTATATGATAAACAATCATTCCTCCTATACCAGAGCCTACAATAGCACCAATGCGATGGGGATCTTCATTTTCCAGAGACAATCCAGAATCTTTAATAGCTTCCGCTCCTGCAACCATAGCGTAATGAGTAAAAGGATCCATCCGACGCGCTTCTTTAGGATCAATAAACTGAGTAACATCAAACCCTTTTACTTCTGCTGCTATTTTGGTATCAAATTGCTCAGCATCAAACTTAGTAATGTGAGAAACGCCGTTTCTCCCTTTAATAAGTCCTTCCCAAAAAGATGGTACGTCATTTCCAATAGGCGTTATAGCACCCAAACCTGTTATAACAACCCGACGTTCTCGCATAAAGTTGCCTCCTGTGACACGGAAGCCCCGCTTAAGAAGCGGGACTTCCCCGGTTAAATCCCTATTTTTCGGACAATCTTTTCTTTAAGTAATCCATAGCTTTTCCAACAGTAGTCAGTTTTTCAGCATCCTCATCAGGAATTTCAATATCGAATTCCTCCTCAAATGCCATCACTAACTCCACTGTATCAAGAGAATCAGCTCCCAGATCATCGATAAAGGAAGCTTCAGGCGTAATCTCGTTAGGATCAACTCCCAACCGATCCACAATAATCTCTTTGAATTTCTCTTCGTCTATCATTCTGCTTTCACCTCCTTTTTTATTCACGGATAAATTGTGTTGAACTTATCTTCATTTTATTACCTTTGCGTTCTTGGGGATTTTGCGGGAAATTCAATCTTAGAGTTAACCATTACATTAACAATCCACCATCTACCTGGAGAACCTGGCCAGTAATGTAATCCGACGCAGAAGAAGCTAAAAAAATCACTGCTTCGGCTATATCCTCTGGAGTACCCGCCCTATTAGCCGGAATACTGGAAAGATAAGAATTCTTTACTTCATCGGGTAGACCAGCTGTCATTTCTGTCTCTATGTAACCCGGCGCTATAGCATTCACCTGAATGTTTCTCGAAGCAACTTCTTTGGCAACACTCTTCGTAAAGCCAATAATACCTGCCTTAGATGCAGCGTAGTTAGCCTGCCCAGCATTTCCCATAATACCCACTACAGACGCAATGTTAATTATTTTACCACTACGCTGTCTCATCATACTTCTAATTACCTTTCGGGTACAGAGAAAAGCACCTTTGAGATTCACTTTAAGAACCAGATCCCATTCATCTTCACTCATTCTAATTAACAAATTATCTCTGGTAATTCCGGCATTGTTTACGAGAATATCAATATGTCCAAACTGTTTCATTGTTTCATCAACAAAACCATCCACTTCTTTACTAACTGAAATATCAGCTTTAACAGCAAGAGCCCGAACGCCAAGTTTCTCTGCCTCTTGAGTGGTTTTTTCTGCAGTTTTTATATCTATATCAGTAATAACTACATTACATCCCTGGTGCGCCAGAGCTAAAACAATTGATTTCCCTATTCCTCTACCCCCGCCTGTTACTACTGCAACTTTTTCTTCAAAACTACTCATAAAATCTACCTTTTCGCCTTATTTTTTAGTAACTCTCAGATTTTTTAAACTTTTATTCATACACTAGAATTTTTCCAGTTCCTCTACAGTCCCGCACTGGACTACTTCAACATTTTTGTCAATTCTCCGAACTAAACCGGAGAGCACTTTACCAGAACCAATCTCCACAAATTTCTCAATTCCATCTTTAATCATATTCTGAATGGTTTCTACCCACCGCACTGGATGGGTAAGTTGACGCTGCAAGAGGGTTTCGATTTCATCAGGGTTAGAAAAAGAAACAGCTGTCACATTAGCATAAACAGGAATGTCAGGTATTCTAATATCGCTTTTTTTTAGAACTTTTCCAAATTCATCCGCAATATCAGCCATAAGCTGTGAATGAAAAGCTCCGCTTACAGAAAGCTCTACAACTCTGCGAGCCCCTTTTCCTTTAGCCGCTTCAATTGCTTCTGCCACTCCTTCTTTAGAACCTGAAATAACAACCTGCTGAGGGGAATTAAAATTTGCAGGCTGAACAAGGTGTTTTTTGGTTATTTCAAAACAAATATTCGTTACATCTTCTGGATCAAGGCCAATAATAGCAGCCATACTCCCTGGATTCTTTTCGCCAGCTTCTTGCATAAGGCGAGCTCTTTCTCTGACCAGTTTTAAACCTTGCTCAAACGAAAACGCTTCGGCATATGCCAACGCAGAAAACTCCCCCAAACTGTGCCCTGCACTCAGCATTGGCGTTATACCTTTCTTTTTCAAAAGATCGGCAATAATAAAACTGTGAACATACAAAGCAGGCTGTGTGTATTTAGTCTGTCTTAACTTTTCCTCAGGTCCTGTAAAGGAGATTGAGGTAAGATCAAAACCCAGAATATCCTTCGCCGTATCATAAATTTGTCTGGCAGAAGAAAAGTTATCATAAAAATCTTTCCCCATTCCTACTTTCTGCGAACCCTGCCCAGGAAAAATAAAAGCTATTTTAGCCATAAAACATCCCAAACAAAACTTATCAGGATTTAGTTAGAATCCGAATTAACGGATAAGGAATCCATTTATAGCTATCTCCAATTATCCTAATAGAATGTAGTTTGCGTACGGAACATTACTTATCACTTATCCGTTAATTCGGGTTAAAAACTAGAACTGTATCAAAGCTGAACCCCATGTGAAACCACCACCAAAAGCCACTAGAAGACATTTATCTCCATCTTTTAATCGCCCTTCTTCCCTTGCCTCAGCCAGCGCAATAGGGATGGAGGCTGCTGAAGTATTCCCATACTCTTGAATATTGACAAAGACCTTTTCCTCAGGAAGCTTTAACCTCTGAGCAATAGCTTCAATTATTCTCACATTAGCTTGATGAGCAATAAGGAGATCAATATCATCGGCCTTGTATCCTGCTTGCTTAAGTGATTGAATAGCAGCCTCAATCATAGCACGTACTGCATACTTGAAAACTTCCCGACCCTGCATTTTAATGTAATGCATTTTTTTGTCTACAGTCTCGTGCGTTGGAGGATACATCGAACCTCCACCTTCTATATAAAGTAAATTACCTAATCTTCCGTCACTTTTTATATAAGTTGAAACTATTCCTTTTTGATTATCAGAGGGAGTAACTATCACTGCCCCAGCGCCATCTCCAAATAAAACACATGTTGAACGATCCTCCCAATCTGTAATCCGTGACAAAACTTCAGAACCTATGACAAGAATATTCTTAGCATTTCCATTTTTAATAAAACTGTCGGCTAAAGCTAAACTATAGATAAACCCAGAGCAAGCAGCAGAAACGTCGAAAGCTGCTGCATTAACCGCTCCCAATTTAGCCTGAACCCGACAAGCAGTGGAAGGGAAAAGAGAATCAGGGGTAATGGTTGCCACAATAATCATATCAAGATCTTTTGCCGATATTCCCGCATCTCTCAAAGCATTCTCTGCTGCCATGGTAGCTATATCAGAATTTGCCTTGCCTTCTTCAAGAATATGGCGTCTTTCAATTCCTGATCGCTCTCTAATCCACTGGTCAGAGGTATCAACCATTTTTTCCAGATCAAAATTTGTCAGAATCTTACCGGAAACCCCCAAACCGGTTCCTGCAATCATTGCCATAGTACTACTTTTCACCTGTTACTCCCTTCAGATACTTAATTTGCTTCTCAATACGTTCAGTTATCCTTTCCTGTGTCATTTTCCATGCTGCTTCAATTGCATTTCTTATTGCACGGGGGCTGGAACTGCCGTGAGAGATAATACAATTGCCTTTTACCCCTAAAAGTGGAGCACCCCCATACTCCTGATAATCAAATAATTTTAAAAGTTTCCTGAACTTAGGTCGGATAAGAAAATGCCCTACTGTACCAGCAATGTTTCCACCTATTTTCCGCCTGAGAGTTAAGGAAATCATTCTGCCAAGACTTTCTGCAAATTTGAGCAGCACATTTCCCACAAAACCATCACAAACCACTACATCGGCTCGACCACGAAGGATATCTCTACCCTCAATATTCCCTACAAAATTAAGAGAGCTTTCTTCTAAAAATTTGTAAGCAGCTTGAATTGTTTCGTTTCCTTTACCGGGCTCTTCACCTATATTGAGAAGCCCCACCCGAGGGTTCTCAACTTTCTGTAAATGTTTGACCAAAATAGAACCCATCATGCCAAACTGAAGCAAATGAATAGGCTTGCAATCAACATTTGTTCCCACGTCGATAAGAAAACAAACCCCATCTTCGTGAGGTACAAACGATCCTATTGACGGACGGAGGACACCCTCAAGAGGTTTAAGTAAAAAAAGAGATGCCGCCAGAACTGCGCCTGTATTCCCTGCACTCACCACAGCATCTACTTTACCCTCTTTATGCAAACGGGTGGCAACTGCAATGGAAGAATCAGGTTTTTTCCTTAAAGCCATAGCCGGTGATTCATCCATCTCTATTTTCTGGGAAGCGTTAAAAACAGAGAGAGGAAGACCTTTAAGAAAATAGTGACGCTTCAGTTCTTCGTCTATCGCTGAAGCGTTTCCCACAAGAACTATTTCATATCTTCCCTTTGATGCACGAACAGCCTCAATTGCTCCAGTTACAATATCCCTGGGAGCTCTATCTCCTCCCATTGCATCCACAGCAATACGAATCATAGTCTAAAATCTCCTCAGCGCTCTCTAGAAACTATTACCATACGTCCACCATAGTACCCACAATTAGGACATGCTCTATGAGGCAATTTAGGCTGATGACAGTGAGGACACTCAACTACATTGGGAGCGCTCAATTTTTGGTGAGTTCTCCTTTTATCTCTTCTTGAACGAGAAATCTTCCGTTTAGGTAATGCCACAAAAAAACTCCTTTCAATAATTTGAATTAGTGCAATTTTAAATCTTTTAAAATCTCCCAGCGGGGATCAATATCGCCTTTAGGACATGAACAACTTTCAAAATTCAGATTTGCGCCACAATGAGGACACAAACCTAAACAATCTTCATGACACAGGTGCTTTGTCGGAACAGCCAGTAAAAGGGCATCCCTTACATCTTGAGTAATATCGATCTCATGACTTGTGGGAGAAAGGCACCTGGTCTCTTCCTCTTCTTCTACTGTAATCTTAGCGCAATCAAAACTAAAGAAAGTTTTAGCCCCACCCTTAATAACTCTCTTGTACTCCGCACCACAACGATCACATAAAAATTCCCCTTCACTCTCCACCTCCAATTCTAAAAGGATACCATTACCCATTGATGTAACATGAGCAGTAACTTCAATGGGGGCACGGAAACGGCAACCATATCCCAGCGAAAGATTGGGATTGATTGCCAGGAGAGTAAAGGTGGAAACTCCTTTTTCCAACAAGGATAAAGGAATGTGGAGTTTTCCGAAAGGAATTGAAGATAAATTTAGTGAATTCTTCATAAATAATCAAGGCAAAAAATTATTAGGAACCTATTCTACCTTATTTTTCAGGTACTTATCAAGAAATTCCTTGGCAGCAGTATACCCTTTTATGCGATTCTCCAGTTTTCTAAATCCGTGACCCTCATCAGGAAAAATAATCAATTCAGCCACTCCACCTCTCTTTCTAATTGCTTCAACAATTTGTTTAGATTCTTCTTCGGGAACTCTTGGGTCATTTGCTCCTTGAAGAACAAGAAGCGGTCTAGTAATTTTGTCTACATGGAAAAGGGGAGAGATAGATTTAAGATAAGCCTCTTCAGTTTTGGGATCACCTATTTCTTTAATTAATGATTCTCTAAATGCCGTCCACCATGGTGGAATTTTATTCAATACATTGATCCAATTAGCAATACCAAAAAGATCTACTCCTGCAGCAAAAACCTTTGGCTGAAAAGCCAGAGCTGCCAGCACCATGTATCCCCCGTAACTGCCTCCAATTATACCCACTCTGGTCGAATCTACATAAGGAAGAGTGGCAAGATATTTTTTACCCCACACACAATCCCAGAGAGGCTCTGCTCCATGTTTATGATCATCAGCGGTATAGAAGCTCTTACCGTAGCCACTTGAACCTCTATTATTTACAACCAGAAGTACATAACCATGATTAACAAAATATTGTTTAAGACCATCGTATCCCTTTCGGCTTTGACCTCCCGGTCCTCCATGGACCCACACCAGAGCAGGCAGCTTCTCCCCTTTTCGGATATAATGAGGAGTATAAAGATAGGCAGGAATCTCCAATCCATCGAAACTTTTATATCGAACAAGTGTAGATTCCACTAAATCTTTAGTATCCAGATATTCAGGAACACTGTTAGTCAACCTGCGGCTTTCTCCTGATTTGAGATCCATCACGTAAAGATCTCTAGGGCGTGTGTCCCCACGGAAATAGTAAGTCATAAACCTTTCTGAACGAGAGAATCCAATACTTGATAATTCACCCTGTGGTATATTGGGGAGCTCTATAGGCACATCTGTTACTGTGTTAATCACAGTGATTCTTGTGCTGCCATCTTCGTTAGTAGCGTAATAAAAATATCTTCCGTTATGAGAAAAACCAGCATAAATAATGTCCCAATTCTCCTTTGCAACATCTTCCGTATGGTAACTTTTTAAGTTCATCCTCTTTAAGTAAGTAAATTCGCTCCCTTCATCTGTACGATAATAAAGAAATTTTCCATCGGGTGAAAAGGTTGATGGCTCAAAAACTATATCTCCATGATGAGAAGTAAGATTAGCAAGTCTTTTTTTCTTTACATTATATAAATAGATATCAGAATCTGTTGAAGTAATAGTCTTCACAAGAGCGATAAGGTTCAAGTCTCCAGATGCACAGGCAAACTGCAGTCCTTTCTTGTTCTTAAAAATCATTTTAGACGAACGATTTTTTATGTCATAACTATAAACGTCCATGTACCGTCTATCTCTACTATTGGTTTGATAGAGAAAGCTATTGCCATCATGCGACCAGCCTAAAAACACCGCCCGCACCTGAGGATCACCAATAATGTCTACAGCTTTTCCACCAGAAGCAGACATAATATAGATGTGGTAAAGTTCATTGCCACCTACATCCTGCATGTAAACGATTTCATCAGTGTTAGGGCTGAACCATGCACCACCAATTGAATTTTCATTTTCAAATGTAAGTTGCTTGGTCTCTCCTCCTTCCACTGAAACTGTCCAAATATTAAAAACTCCTGTAGCATCTGTAACAAACGCTATTCTCTTTTCGTCTCTGGAAAAACTTGCTCCGTATGTTGTATAAACTTTGAGGAGCTGTTTCAATGTATAGTGTTTAACTTTTCGACCGCACCCTTGAAAAAACAGCGTTGCCCCAAAGAACATCACTGTTAATCCTGCAATAACAATTTTTTTACCCATGGCTGGCCTCCTTATCTCTTTGGGTAATGACAAGATTAAAATCCTTACGTATTAAATCCCGGGGGCCGAACGATTGCCTCCGGATTCCAGACGGAAGCCTTCTGTCCCTTATTGAATTTTTCCCTTACCTCAGATTCATGCTGGAATCATTTTTAGTATTTCACCACTTTCCATCTTTGAGATATTGATCAATAGCCCGAGCCGCTTTTTTACCAGCCCCCATCGCTAAAATTACTGTAGCGGCACCTGTCACAATATCTCCACCAGCAAAAACACCTTTCTTGGAAGTTTTACCCGTTTCCTCATCTGCAACGATGTTGCCCCATTTTGTCAATTTAAGATCTGGTGTAGTTGAAGTCAAGACAGGATTTGGCCCCTGACCAATAGCCATTACAACCATATCCACGTCTACCACATGCTCTGAACCTTCAATTGGAATTGGCCGTTTCCTTCCAGAGTCATCGGGCTCTCCCAGCTTCATCTTAATGCATTCAATTCCTTTTACCCATCCTTTATCATCTCCCAGTATTCTAACAGGATTGGTTAACAAAAGAGGCTTAACTCCTTCTTCAAATGCATTTTCAATTTCCTCGTCTCTTGCCGGCATTTGTTCTCTCGCACGGCGGTATATCAAGTAAACATTCTTTGCACCCAATCTCAGCGACACTCTGGCAGAATCCATAGCCACATTACCGCCACCTACAACTGCTATATTTTTCCCATGGTGAATAGGAGTATCGTACTCGGGGAAGCGGTATGCTTTCATTAAATTTACTCTAGTTAAAAACTCGTTTGCCGAATAAACTCCATTCAAATTCTCACCAGGAATATTCATGAAATAAGGTAAGCCCGCACCTGTTCCAATAAAAACTGCATCGTATCCTGTTTTTAGCAGTTCATCTATTGTTTTTGTTTTTCCTACAATAAAACTAACTCTGATATCCACACCCATCTTTGATATGTAATCGCATTCTCTCTGTACAATCTTTTTGGGCAGTCGGAACTCAGGAATACCGTAAACCAAGACTCCCCCAGCCTTATGAAGTGCCTCAAAAATAGTAACACTATGACCCATTTTAGCCAGTTCCCCTGCCACTGTCAAACCTGCTGGGCCTGCTCCAACAACAGCTACTCGTTTATTAGTTGGTTTTGGGATATTTGGTATTTCAACATTCCCCTGTTGAGACTCATAGTCAGCAACAAAACGTTCGAGGCGGCCAATTGCAACCGGTTGTCCTTTCTTGGATAGAATACATGCTGCTTCACACTGTTCTTCCTGTGGACAAACCCGACCACATATCGCTGGAAGGCTATTCTTTTCTTTTATTTTATGGATAGAACCGATAAAATCACCTTTCTTTATAAGTGCAATAAAAGCGGGGATCTCAATTTCTACTGGACAACCTGCAACACAGGTGGGTTTTGGACATTCGAGACATCGGGAAGCTTCCCGCATTGCCTGTTCTTTTGTATACCCTAGTGCTACCTCATTGAAATTCTTAATTCTTTCTTTTGGATCCTGCTTGGGCATGGGTACACGTGTTTTAGCTCTTTTACGAGCCTCTTCGGCTTCCTTAAGTTTGCATTCATACTCTTTGTTTGCTTTTTCCTCTTCTTCGACGTATATTCTTGATCTTTTTAAAAGCTCCTCAAAGTCAACTTTATGGCCGTCAAACTCTGGACCATCCACACATGTAAACTTCACTTCATCCCCTACAGTGACCCTACAACCTCCACACATACCGGTTCCATCCACCATCAATGAATTAAGGCTTACAACTGTTTTAATGCCGGGTTCCTTTGTTACCTTAGCTACTGCTCGCATCATTACTATCGGGCCCACAGCCACAACAAGATTAATTTCTCGTCCATTGTCAATAAGTTGTTGAAGAACATCTGTAACAAAGCCGTGATGACCAACAGTTCCGTCGTCTGTGGTAATAAATAATTCATCACTCACAGCTCCCATCATCTCTTCCAGAATTAGTAGATCCTTTGTTCTTGCTCCTATAATTGAAATAACATGATTCCCGGCTTCTTTAAAAGCCTTGGTTATGGGATAAACCGGTGCTACACCTACTCCACCCCCAATACAGACTACTGTTCCTACTTTTTTGATCTCTGAAGGTCTTCCAAGCGGTCCAACAACGTCAAGAATAACATCACCTTGTTTTAACGTTCCAAGTTTCCGTGTTGAGACCCCTACTTCCTGAAAAATAATTGTTATTGACCCATTCTTTTTATCGTGGGCAGCTACAGTAAGCGGTATGCGTTCTGCATACTCGTCCATATGGACAATAACAAATTGTCCAGCTTTCACTTTCTCTGCAATTTCAGGTGCGTAAATTTCGAACAGCTTAACCGAATTTGCAAGTATCTCCTTTTTGATAATTTCGTTAAGCTTATATTGTTTTTCTTGTTCTTGTTCAGACAATGGCCGATCTCTTTCCTAATTTTATGGTTAGTTCAATGTTCACAACCTCTCGTTACGGATAATCTTACTGGCAATCAACGAAATATTCGCACTTACTTCAGGTGTGCATGCTTCTCCGAACGTCCACACATCTTTTACTTCCACCCCGTAAATTACTACTTCCTCTGGCATATCCATATTTAATTCTTTCCCCATCATTAAAGCCTCAGGAAACGCTACCTGATGCCGGCTCATTGAAGATCCCCCTTTTAAATCTTCAGGTTTTAATTTGAACAGAGTCCCTGGCTTGTGCTTCCCTGTTATTATTCCATCGATAAGAATGAGACGATCAAATCCTTCTATAAAATCTAAAAGTTCTAATCCTCCTATGCTTGCTTCTTTTATAAATACAACGGGATTATGTATTTTCTTTTCAATTTCTCTGGCAATGTATATACCTACCCCATCATCGGAAAGGATAGTATTACCTAATCCTAAAATCAGAGTCTTACCTGTTCTATCAGCAGTTTTAAGACCTTTTGGAGAGACCATAATTTCAGTCTTTCCTATATCTTTCCATTCCTTTTTTGTAAAGATCTTTTCCGTAACAATCATTTACTACAATAGCCGGGAAATTCTCAACTTCTAATCGACGTATTGCCTCTGGTCCCAGATCCTCGTAAGCAATAACCTCAGCTTTTTTCACACTCTCTGCTATCAAAGCAGCAGCCCCACCAATAGCACCAAAGTAGACAGCCTTATATTTTTTTATTGCTTCAATCACTTCTTCCGAACGGTTCCCTTTCCCGATCATTCCTTTCAGCCCAAGCTCAATAAGACGGGGCGCATATGGATCCATTCTGTAACTTGTTGTTGGCCCAATAGAACCAATGGGCTTCCCAGGTTTGGCAGGCGCAGGTCCGGCATAGTAAATAATTTGACCCTTCAAATCTATGGGAAGTTTTTCACCACGATCTATGGCTTCGATCAATCGTTTGTGAGCTGAATCTCTACCCGTATAAATAACCCCTGTAATAAGAACAGAATCGCCTATATGTAAATCTTCAACAATTTTATCTGTCAGGGGAACTGTAATCTTTTTAGGTTCTGACATTGAAATCTCCTTTTCCTGAATTGCAGTTATAATACAACTTCCTTATGCCTTGCCACATGGCACTGCATATTCACAGCCACGGGAAAACTGGCGATGTGACACGGATGAACTTCTATGTGAACTGCAAGAGCAGTACACCTGCCACCAAAGCCTTGAGGACCAATACCAAGTTTGTTAATCTTTTCTAAAAGTTCTTCCTCAAGTTTAGCATAAAAAGGATTCGGATTCTTTGAACCTACAGGCCGAAGCAGTGCTTTTTTAGCAATCTGGGCACATTTTTCAAAAGTCCCACCTATACCAACGCCAACTATAACAGGAGGACATGGATTTGCACCAGAGCGCCTGACCCGATCTACAACAAACTCTTTTACACCTTCAAGACCAGCTGCAGGCGCCATCATCTTAACTTCGCTCATATTCTCGCTTCCACCTCCTTTAGGCGCCACAAGAATTTTAACCCTGTCACCCGGCACAATATCTGTATAAATCACCGCAGGTGTGTTATCCCCTGTGTTTTTTCTTTCAATAGGATCGCTGACAATCGATTTTCTAAGGTAACCTTCTCTGTAGCCCTGCCTTACACCTTCATTGATAGCTTCTGTATAATCTCCTCCTACAAGGTGTACTTCCTGTCCCAGTTCTACAAAAACTACTGCAAATCCCGTATCTTGACAAAGAGGAACCTGTTCGGTCTGACTGATCCGGATATTCTCTAAAATCTTTTCAATAACCTCCTTACCAGTTGGGGACTCTTCACTCTGCATACACTCCTGGATACGTTTTTTCACATCCTCACCAAGATAATAATTTGCCTCCATGCAGAGCTTTTTAACTGCCTCTGTAATAGTTGAAACATTAATCTCTCTCATCAATGACTCCTGTTTAATATAAACCAGAATACATCTTGTGAAATCTTGTTACAATAATTTGTATTTGAAATTACAGTAAATGTACAAAAATCAAAAATCTCATGCAAGTTTAAAATCATACCTGGTGAAAGAGACACATTTTTAAAAATCTGTCTGGGTATCTTAATTAAAAAACATTAAAAGCGGAAATCAATAATATCTTCGTCCTGTACAATATAGCTTTTATCCTCCAGCCTAACAGCTCCTTTTTTTCTGGCTTCAGCGTAAAAACCAACAGCTATAAGATCCTCATAAGAAACAACTTCAGCACGAATAAAACCTTTTTTAACATCCGAATGAATAGCTTCAGCAGCATCTAGAACAGTTGTGTTCTTTTTGATTGTCCATGCACGTACTTCATCTGAACCTATAGTAAGAAAAGAAACAACCCCCAACAATTCATAGAACTCTTTAATGACAGGATTTACTACCGGTTCTATAATTCCTAACTCCGACAGAAAAACTTTAGAATCTTCAGAAGACATCTGGCAATTTCATGCTCCAGTTTACAGTGAACAATAATATATCTTGTTCAAAGCGTTCCATACGCTTTTCAACAACCATCAAATCGGACAGAATAAGTTCCTCACCAAGACGCCGGAAATCTCCGACCGGATCAGGTGGGGCAAACACTGACAACTGAAAATTCCGAACTACGTGTATTAGAGCATCACAATCTCTGACCTATGTCCATACAGATTGATTTTTTGATTTTTCCGGTGATTTACTTTGTATCCAAGGCAGGAAATATTCAATTTGTGCATATGTTGTTTTTTGGGGTTGGTACACTCTGGCAAGTCAATCCACTGGTTCGTCAGGCACCATAATAGTAGCAATCCGGGCTTCTGTTTTTTTGTCAGGCTTACCGATATTACCTGTCAGCGCCTCGAAAAGAATTGTCTTGCCAGAAAAAGAAAGTCCGATTATTCCAAGTTTCATTCGTTCTAATTACTAAACTCTACTAAATTTGAGAGTAGAGGAAGTAATCCTGAATCCCTCGACATATTCAAGGTGAACTCCGTTGAAGAATCCGGCGTGGAAGAGTCATTTTTCTAAAATATTATTAATAAAAAAGCCCGCCATAGGCGAGCAGAACATCCATTTTTTTCTTTTCAGCGATCTATTTCTTTTTTGAGTGAAGTTTCTCCTGTAATCCATTGATAGCATCCCGCAGGCGTGCAGCGTCTTCGTAACGTTCTTCTCTCACTGCCTCCTGAAGTTTGATGTTAAGAGCTTTTATCTCTTCTTCTTCCTCTTCTGGCTCCACAGATTCCATATCCTCACTTATGGCCGCTTTTTGCATTACCTTTTCATCCACAAAAATAGGAGCATTTGTCCTGAGAGCCAAAGCAATAGCATCACTGGGTCTTGCATCCACATGAGTCTGGGTTCCATTGCGTTTGAGGTCAATAACAGCGTAGTAGGTATTTTCTTTCAGATCATTCACAATAACTCGCAAGACATTTGCCTTCATAGAATCAAGCAAGTTTCTCATGAGATCGTGGGTCATAGGCCTCGGCGGTGTAACATTCTCTAATTGAAGCGCAATGGCCTGAGCCTCTGCTGGCCCAACAACAATAGGAAGCCAGCGGTGGTACGTATCGTCTTTAAGAATAACGATAAAGCGGTTGCTCGACGTGTCTAAAGTTACCCTTTCTACTCGAACAGCCACAATCATTTTTCCCACCTCACTCTCATTTTTCTCTTTATTTAAGGATATATATAAAAAATGAGAAAATCAAGAGAAATTTCTAAAAACTTTATTCATTCTTTTTTCAATGTTTGTGGAAGAAAAGCTACATTTACGTGGGTAAGCGATTTAAAAATATTTTCCTTTATATTGGCATTTTTTTCACCTTTCTGGAGCGAAATAATAAGTTCCTTTATCTTTTGCCTCCGAGTATGTCCATCCATTGGACAGGGATTGGGCAGAACAGGCAAATTAGATTCTTCGGCGAAATCTTTCAAAAGATTCTCTTCAATATAAGCAAGGGGTCGAATTATATGCATCTTACCTTTAAAAATTTCCTGAACAGGATTCATAGCCTCAATTTTTCTTCCGTAAAGAATATTTATAAGCAGAGTTTCTACAATATCATCTTTGTGATGTCCATAAGCGATCTTATTGCATTTTTGTTGGTGAGCCACCTTATATATTTCTCTTCTTCTATACAGAGAACAAATAAAACAAGGATTTTTCTTTGCATCAGAGGCAAGGGCAATTTTGCTGATTTCTGTATGGATTATACTGTGGCTAACGCCTAATTTCTTGAAATAGGACTCAAGAAGTTTCCACCCGGGAGGCTCGGATTCTTTAAAACCTAAAGTTAAATGAACCGCATGGATAGAAAAATCGTTTGTTACATGAATCAAACCATCGTGTAAAAGCTTCAAAAGAGAGAGACTATCAGGACCACCAGAAATAGCAACTAAAATTCTATCTCCTCTCTCAATCATCCGGTAGTCCAAAATCGCCTTCTCCATTCGTTTCCGGAGTTTATTATGAAGCCGGCCCATCACATCAGTAACCCAGCCTCCTCATGAGTGAAGCATCTTTACGCCATTTCTTTTTAACTCTAACTTCCAGCTGGAGGAAAACAGAACGACCTAAGAAACGCTCAATATCCTCACGGGCCTGTTTACCTACTTTTTTCAAAGCCTGACCACCCTTCCCAATCAGAATTCCCTTCTGAGAATCCCGTTCTACTACAATTACCGCTCTAATAAAATCTTTCTTTCCCTGTCTCTCATAAAAATCTTCCACCTGAACTGTTGTAGCATAGGGAATTTCCTCCCCATAGAGAAGAAAAATTTTTTCACGAATGATTTCCGAAACAAAGAATCGTTCAGGCTCATCACTTATCATATCCTGGGGATAGAAAGGCTCTCCAGCAGGAAGAAATTTTATTATGAGTGAAGTAAGAATATCAAGTCCATCAGCTTTAAGAGCGGATATTGGAACAATTTCTTGAAAAAGTTTTGTGGCCTGGAAATGATCGATGAGAGAAAGAATGCGATCTTTTGGAATCAGATCGATCTTATTGATGGCCAAAAGTTTTGGCACTTTAAAATCAGTCAACAATTCTGTAATTTCTTCGTCCTCGGATGATAAACCTGTAGCTTCTACCATCATCAGAATGAGATCTGCTTCTCTCATTGTTTTTCGAGCTGTCTTTACCATTGTCTCCTGGAGAAGATACTTAGGATGCATTATCCCTGGTGTGTCTAAAAAGATAGCCTGACAATTCTCTCTATTTAGGATACCAAGGATACGGTGACGGGTAGTCTGAGGTTTGGGAGAAACTATAGCCAACTTATGATGAAGAATGTTATTCATCAGCGTGGATTTCCCCACATTGGGCTTTCCAACGATCGCCACGTAACCTGCTCGAAAGGAAGATGTTTGATTATTTTCTTTGTCCATTTAACTAACTGCACTTTTGCACTTTTTAGATAAGGGATAAGGTTTTCCTTTATCCCTT
>CAYYPT010000031.1:0-13225 GCA_964473625.1 uncultured bacterium
CCCAAACACTCTCAACTCTACCAGGGGGATACCATGTTTATTCCGTGTTCCAAAAGAGCCTTTATTTTTTACTTGAGTTTAAAGTATTTATTTGTTAGAATAGATCTTAGTATCAAAGCGTTCACATAAATATTAGGGGAGGGACAGGTTATGAAAAATCGTGGCTACAGATTTTTTGGGACACTGGCCTTATTTTTGGCTGGATTTTTTGTCCTGTTTGTTGTTTTACTGAACATAAAAAACAAACGTACAGAGAGACGTCTTCCAAAACGAATTCATTCTACCTCTTCTCCAGAAGCTTCGGTTAAGGCCAAAAAAGCTCGCTGGGAATATTTCTTTAGAATGCTGCGAGACCCCGCTACTAATAGTATACCGCGTGGAATCCGACAAAAGGAATTGGCATATGCGCGTACCCTACCACGTATAGGACAGGGTATTTATAAAGTTACTTCCGGCCCTCAGTTTACCTGGCACGAGGCAGGCCCAGTAGATGTGGGTGGGAGAACGCGAGCACTGGCAGTGGATGTTGCCAATTCTAATGTGATTATAGCAGGCGGTGTTTCCGGTGGTATCTGGAAATCTACTGATGGAGGCGCAAGCTGGACGTTAAAAAATAATTTAACGCAAAATCTCAGTGTAACCTCTTTAGCCCAGGATCCAAGGAGTGGACATACCGATACCTGGTATTATGCTACAGGTGAGTTTGACGGGAATACTGCATCTGACCGTGGATGGAGAGCTAGATTTTACGGTAGCGGTCTCTACAGATCTACTGATAATGGGGAAACATGGCAATTAATGGTTCCGGCAGGGAGTTCTGTTAATTGGGACAGTTATTTTGATTACGTTTCAAGAATAGTTGTCAGTCCTATTACGGGGAGTGTATTTATTGCTTGTAATGGCGGCTATATTTACCGTTCCGATAATGGACTCAATTCGGCTTCACCGATACTGGGCGGTCCTAATGATCATTACTACACAGATGTGGTTGTTGCCTCTAACGGAATTGTAATAGCTTCTCTCTCACAGTTTAATTATTATACATATCAGGGTACACAGTATAACACTGCGTTTTCACCCGGTATCTATAAATCAACAAATGACGGACAAAGTTGGACAGACATTACTCCCCAAGACTTTCCAGAACATCACCAGCGTACTGTTTTAGCTACTGCTCCTTCTAATCCTGATGTGGTTTATGCTTTGACATTTACTGGCGATAAAGATGAGAACGATCATGAAGATGTGCGTTTTTTCAAGATCAATTTATCAACTGGTACATCAGAAGACAGATCGGCCAATTTGCCTGACTTTGGCGATGATGACAGTTTTATTGATACGCAGGGGAATTACAACATGGTGGTTGCTGTAAAGCCGGATGACGAAAATTTCGTTCTCATTGGTGCAACGAGTCTCTTTCGTTCCACTAATGGATTCAGTACTAAGCCGCAGGACAAATACTATACCTGGATTGGCGGCTATCATCCAACAAAATTTCACTATCCCAATCAACACCCTGATCAGCATGTTATTGCATTTGATCCAAATAATCCAAAAAGAATGTGGTGCGGGCACGATGGGGGCTTGAGTTTTACAGCGGATATTACAGCTTCTTCAACAAAAAATTCAGATTTTCCGTGGATAGATAAGAATAACGGTTACAACGTAACACAGTTTTATACTGTGGCTATTTCACAAGCTTCAAACGATGACAGGATTTTAGGAGGTACACAGGATAACGGAACTCCATATTTCAGGTGGAATGGTTCCGGGACTACTCCTTCCACTGATTTTAGTTCAGGAGATGGTGGATATTGCTATCTTGGTAAAAATTTTGCTTATGTCTCTTCGCAAAACGGTCGTATCTTACGTTTACGTTACGACCAATCAGGCAATGTTTCCTGGGACAAATGGAGTATCATTACACCTGTAGGGGCAAGCGACCAGCTTTTTATTGATCCATTTGTTGTTGATCCTACAGATGAAAATGTAATGTACTATTCTGGAGGGGATGTGCTGTGGCGTAATAATGCGTTGAGTTCTATTCCAAATTTTCAGGATTCAACTGCTGTTGGCTGGACAGAGCTTACCAATCTCAGCGTACCGTCCGGTTTTGTTATTTCAACAATTGCTGTATCCAGGAATAATCCTTCTCACGTTTTGTACTATGGCGCCAGCAGCTGGAATGATGTGCCGAAAGTTTACCGCCTTGTTAATGCTGATACAGCTACTACAGGTGCAGAGGAAATTTCGATACCAGATGCAGCAAGTGGTACCTATATACACAGTATAGCTGTTAATCCAAATGATGCAAATGAAATTTTGGTTGTTCTATCCAATTATAAGATTGTTGGTCTTTACCATTCCACAGATGGTGGGCATAATTATACTGCTGTAGAGGGTAATTTAGAAGGGGACACTCCGAACCCAGGTCCTTCGCTTCGGTCAGCAACAATTTTGCCTAGTTCTCAAGGAACTATTTATATTGTTGGTACAAGTACAGGTATTTATTCAACAACGCAACTTGACGGTTCTAACACTGTGTGGAAACAAGAAGCTGCTAATGAAATGGGAAATGTTGTGGTAGAGTATGTTACATCTCGTACTTCTGACGGACGTGTTGCTGCTGGAACACATGGGAGGGGAATTTTTATTGGAGATATCAATACCACTGGTATAGAGAATAACGAGCTGGCAGAACGTCCCAAAACATTTTATCTTGCACAGAATTATCCCAATCCTTTCAATCCTACGACAACGATTACCTATACTTTACCTACTTCACAACATGTGCTTTTGAAAGTTTATGATGCCCGTGGCCGTGAAGTTGCAAAATTGGTTGATGAACAGAAAAAAGCCGGTACTTATAATGTAAACTTTAATGCTGGGAAACTTCCCAGCGGTATTTACGTTTATCGTTTAACAGCGGGGAATTACACAAAAGCTAAGAAATTATTATTACTAAAGTAGTATCCATACTAGGGGTATACTATGATAGACGAGAAAATAAAACAGGCTGTAGATATCCTGAAAGAGAAAAATGTAGACATGTGGTTAACTTTTGTGAGAGAGACTTCTTCCACTCCTGATCCCGTTCTCGATTTAATTCTTGGAACTAACTGCGTGTGGCCTTCTGCTTTTATTTTAACTGCTACCGGGCAGGCTGTTGCCATTGTAGGCAGTTTGGATGTACAGAACATAAAAGATCACGCTCCCTATGAGGTAGTAGGGTATGTTGACTCTATTAAAAATGAGTTGCTCAAGACTCTGGAGAAATTTGACCCCAAGCGCATTGCTATAAATTTCTCACTCAACGACGTAATGGCAGACGGTCTGACACATGGTATGTATTTGACTCTCTGTGAATATCTTAAAGGATCGCTTTATCTTGACCGATTGGAGTCAAGTGAAATGATCATTGCTGCTTTGAGAGGGAGAAAATCTCCCTCAGAGATTGAACGTATCAAATCGGCAATTGATGAAACACTGAAGATTTTTGATGAAGTGACAGACTTTGTTAAAGTAGGAATGTCAGAGCAGAACGTTCAATCTTTCATTCGCGGTAAAATGAAAGAAAGAGAATTAGAGCCTGCATGGGATCCTGAACAGTGCCCAGCTGTTTTTACTGGACCAGAAAGTGCAGGTGCTCACGCAGGGCCAACAAAGAGAAAGATTCAACCTGGACACATAATGAATATTGATTTTGGAGTTCGTAAAAATGATTATGTGTCAGATCTCCAGCGCACGTGGTATTTTTTAAAGCCGAATGAGACCGAGGTGCCTGATGAAGTAGAACGGGGTTTTGAAACAATTCGTGATGCTATTAAAAAAGCGGCTGAAGCTTTAAAACCCGGAGTGGAGGGCTGGACAGTTGATGCTGTGGCGAGAAATTATATTGTTGAAGCAGGATATGAAGAATATCCGCACGCTCTTGGACATCAGGTAGGACGAAAGGCTCACGACGGTTCAGCCTTACTCTGTCCTAAATGGGATCGCTACAAGAATTTGCCCTTTCTAAAAGTTGAAGCTGGGCAGGTGTATACATTAGAGCCGCGTCTTACCGTAAAAGGACATGGTGTAGCTACTATAGAAGAAATAGTTGTTGTTACGGAGAATGGGTGTGAATTTCTATCTAAGCCTCAGGAGAAACTGATTGTTATTTCTTAAACTTTTGTGGTTTTAATAATTGGAGGTACAAATGCATATCGGAGGAATTGATTTCTTTATTGTTGTAGCGTATCTGGTTGCTATTCCCGTTTTTGGGGTCTACTTCAAGAAGTATGTCAAAACCGAAGAAGATTACTTTCTTGCAGGTAGAATGTTACCGTGGTGGGTAATCAGTATGTCCATTATTGGTACCAACATAGGTGCTTACGACTACGTGGGAGCGGCAGGTGGTGCCTATCGATTCGGGATTGCACAAGCCAACTATGAATGGATAGGTGCAATACCGGCTATGGTTCTTTCTGCTTTTTTATTTGTTCCATATTATTGGAAAGCCGGTGTTTATACTGTCCCTGAATTCCTTGGCAAAAGATACAACATAGGTGTGCGTGTTATCGAAGCTATACTTTGGGGTACATTTCTTGCTTGTGTGCTGGGAGTCTTTTTCTGGGCAAGCGGGCTTATGTTAAATGAATATCTTGGTATCCCTATTGAGTTCAGTATTATTATTACTGCTGCTATTGTTGGAATTTACACTATAACAGGAGGTTTGGCAGCGGTTGCCATGACAGATGTTGTTCAGCTGCTCGTGATGTTCATTGGCGGTATTGCTCTGACCATTTTGGGGTTCTGGACCGTGGGTGGATGGTCAGGTATGGTCAGTAGAATTATTCCTGCTCATCCCGATCACTTCAAGTTGTTTCTCCCTTTAAGTAATCCTACTTATCCGTGGTTGGGTATGATTTTTGGTTTGGCTTTTGTTCTTTCCCCTGCCTGGTGGGGTTGTCATCAGGCTATTATTCAGAGGACGTTGGGTGCGCGGAGTGAATGGGACGCTAAAGCAGGAATGCTATTCGCTGCTTTTCCCAAAATGTTTATTCCTGTTCTTGTTGTTTTACCTGGACTTCTGGCTCTTTCTCTTAATCCCAATCTTGTTGGACCTGATATGGATAAAGCTTTTCCTTGGTTAATAAGAAATCTTTTACCAACAGGTCTGGCAGGGCTTGCTTTTGCAGCGTTTATAGCTGCCCTGATATCAAGTGTAGATTCTACATTAAACTCAGCAGCTACACTCTGGACCAGAGACATCTATCAGAGGTTTTTTGTAAAGAATGCCTCAAATAAACATTATCTTAAAGTAGGTAGAATATTAACGTTTGCTTTTGTTCTGTGGGGAATCGTGTTTGCACCTGTTACAAAGAAATTCCCCGGTATCTATGTTGCAATGCAGACGCTTCTTTCTATTTTCCAGGGTCCCACATTTGCTATTACTCTTCTCGGTATATACTGGAAAAGAGCAACTCAGTGGGGAGGGTTGTTTGGACTTTTAGGAGGTGTTGGTATTTCTACTTTTCTCTTTGCCAGTTTCCACTGGAGTTTTCTCTATGTTGCCTGGTGGTCTTTTATTGGAGCAATTGTGATTAATATTATTGTTAGTCTGCTTACACGACCGGAGCCTATTGAAAAATTGGAAGGCTTGGTTTATGGCTTGGTTATGAAAGATAAAAAAATACAGGATATTTTGAGTAAAAGAGCTGAAGGAGGTGAATGATGATTAACTGGCTGGCAGGTATACCCTTACTCTGGGGAAAAATCTTTGCCGTAGCAACCTTTGTTGGTGTTATAATCTGGGTCTGGTTTCGTCCAAAAAGTTTCATCTTTTTAGGAGCACCTGACAAACACAAATGGCGAGATTTAAGAATATGGGCTTCAATTCTTATGATAATTCAGATAATCGTATATTTAAGTTTCTAAATCAGCATGGAGGACGAAATGGCTTTGGATAAACAACCGACAAAAAAAGTTTTTCAACCATTAGAAATTATAGGAATTTTCTGGGTGGTATTTGGAGTTATTGTTCTTTTTGCAACTTTTTTTGTGAAAGCAACACCACAGGTACCGCGGCTGCACGGTATAGTGACGAATATCATTGCTGGTTTGTTGCTTCTTGCTGTAGGATTAGCCTGTGTTATTAAAGGACGTGCAAATAAACGAAAAAAACATTGAACCGGTAAAGTTCTAAACAATGTACGTAATTCCAGAAATTTCGCAGGAAGAAGCCCGGGAGATTTTTTCTTCAAGAAAATATTTTTTGTCAAAAGTTATAAGAAAAAAGAATCTGCCGAAACGGATTGAACTTATCTATTTGCCGTACTATTTGTTTCATCTTATACTATCGGGAGATGATAGAAAACGTAAAATTTCTATTGCTATTGATGGCTTACTTGGAAATGTAGTTTTTTTTGTAGAAGAGAATTTAAAGTTTGAAAAAGATACTGATTTTAACCCCTGTTGTGATTTCTTATTGTCCTTTGAGGATGCCAGAGAAAAAGTTTTTGAAGAATACAAGTGGCTGCTTGTAGAAAGCCGTGCAGCATCGACTCTCAAAGAGATAAACCATGGGAATCAAATTTTTTATCCCTTCTGGGTAGGTTATTTTAAGAAGGGAAGAGGTTATGATTTTAAAGCACTTGATGGTGTTTCTGGTGAGATTCAGGGAGTAAAGATGCGTAAAGTTTTTCTAAGGGCGTTTACCCTGGGAGATTCATAAAAAAAGCTGTTAAATCCACAATAAAAATGAGTTCACTCTAAAAAGGGGCTAAAGCCCCCTATGTAATATTGGTTGTTTGATTTATCCTCCGCCCTGAAGGACGGAGCTAATTAGCAACAAAACAAGGGAATAGCCCCGACATTTATGTCGGG
This sequence comes from uncultured bacterium, assembly GCA_964473625.1. Lineage (GTDB taxonomy): Bacteria > Zhuqueibacterota > QNDG01 > QNDG01 > DSAB01 > CAYYPT01. The sequence continues at coordinate 6,868 of CAYYPT010000031.1, forward strand.
GGAAAAGAGTAAATAATCATTTTCCGAAGTCCTTTAGGGCTTTTTAGAGTGAACTCAAAAATAAAACAAAATTAGTATCATCAGACCTATTTCCGAGGTGCTGAGGAATCGCAGGTATCCCAATTGCAATAAAAAAAACACCTCTATTTCATATTTTTAGTCGCCGCTGAAAAAATCTATAACCTCTTGTAAAATAGTTCCTTGAAAAGACAGTATTGACTTTTAACTAAAAAACTCTGCGGTTTATGAATTACTCAGATTTATTGTGTTAACTGCACTGTTACTTTTACAACTTGGGAGGAATGAAGTAGTGATTGCCCTAACTCATATCGTTTCACCTAATATTAATCAATGCGAACTCAGTTTTCGTAATCGACAACCCATAGATGTAGAAAAAGCTGTAAGAGAGCATGAGGAGTACTGCAAACTGCTCCGGGATCATGGATTAAAAGTCATAGAGTTGTCCGTTAACAAGGCTTACCCCGACAGTACTTTCATTGAGGATACAGCCGTAGTAGTAGATGAAATTGCTGTTATGGCCAATCCAGGGGCAGAATCACGCAGAGGGGAAGTCGAGGGCATAGAACCTGAACTGGCTAAGTACCGGAAAATTGCCCACATTCAATCTCCTGCAACGCTGGACGGTGGTGATGTGCTTCAAGTGGGAAAAAAAATTTTTGTAGGAAGATCTCCACGTACAAATTCAGCTGGAATTGAATCACTTAAAAATATTCTAATGCCACTGGGTTACAGGGTAATTCCTGTAAAACTGAAAAACTGTCTGCATCTTAAATCTGCATGTACATCGCTTGATGAAAAAACACTGCTCGCTAATACAGATTGGCTTGATCTAAAACCATTTGCAGATTTTAAAATCATCCCTATTCCAAAAGATGAACCCTGGGCAGCAAACATTCTGCGGTTAAACAACAGTATAATTCTACATGTAGGATTCACAAAAACCATAGCATTGATTCAACAACTAAGATTTAATACAGAAACAATTGACATCTCAGAACTTCTAAAAGCAGAAGCAGGCCTGACCTGTTCAAGTATTATATTCAGAGAATGATCTCATCAAAGAAGGGTTTTAATCTCTGGATATTGTAGCACAACATCTCCTCTGTACCTGTGTGTTGATTGATTATTAGTGTAAAAATATGAACTGCTTCACCGATCTTCTTATGGAATATTCACTTGATTTCCTGGGTTACTTTTAGTAGATTTATCAGTGAGTTGAAATCACCTCCTGATTATTATTTTTGTATATTTGTAACTTCCTTTAATATAATAACTTGGGAGTTGTTTTCTAACTCTTTTTATTCCTTTATAAAGATGGTGATGGTTCCAACGAGTTGAAGGATGCTCCCATCCTGCAGAGTGTTTGTGAAAAGCCTGGTGATTCTCTGGCCAGTTAGCCAACGGGGATCATTCTGGATATGGACGATACGGGTAACCTGACCCATTATTGGGAAAAGTACGGGTTAATCGATCCAAATGACCACAAATAAGGAGAGCTTGTTGTGAAAAGAAACAATAGATTGTTTTATCTGGGGATTCTACTTTTAAGTCTGATTTTTCTTGTTTGCCAGCATCAGCGTGGGGTAAAGACTGGTTCACAATCAAAGGGGAAAACTCAAATGGATGTTCAAGAACAAATATTTGGCACTACACCTGATGGTAGGAAAGTTAAATTATATACGCTCACAAACAATAGTGGGTTGAAAGTACAGATTATCTCATACGGTGCTACAGTGGTTTCTATTGAAGTTCCAGATCGAAACGGTAAATTTGATGATGTGGTTCTTGGCTATGATACACTTGAGGAATATGTTAAAGGTAATGCTTATTTTGGAGCGACTATAGGCAGGTATGCAAATCGTATTGCAAAAGGCAGGTTTACGTTAAATAGTGTGGAATATAAGTTGGCAACAAACAACGGAGAAAACCATTTGCATGGCGGCAATAAGGGTTTTGATAAAGTAATCTGGAAAGGCGAACCTTTTAAACAGAAGAATAGAGTTGGTGTAAAATTTACATATCTCAGCAAAGACGGAGAGGAAGGTTATCCTGGTAATCTTACCTGCAGTGTTGTTTATACTCTTAACGATCGGAACGAGCTCAAGATTGGTTACGAGGCTGTAACTGATAAACCTACTCCAATTAACCTGACCAACCACACTTATTTTAATCTTGCAGGTCAGGGGAATGGCGATATTCTGAGCCATGAACTTATGATTAATGCTGACAGGTTTACTCCTGTTAATGAAGAACTTATCCCGACAGGTGAAATAAAAAGTGTCAAAGATACCCCAATGGATTTTACACATCCAATGACTATAGGAAGTCGTATAAATCAGGTTAAAGGTGGTGGATACGATCACAATTACGTTCTCAACAGTGGCGGCGGTTCGTTAGCTCTGGCAGCTCGGGTTTATGAGCCTACTACAGGACGAATCCTGGAGGTTTATACCACGCAGCCAGGGATTCAGTTTTATACTGGAAATTTCTTAGATGGTGTTTCTGGTAAACATGGTAAAATTTACTATAAACACTATGGATTTACTCTTGAAACTCAGCACTTTCCAGACTCGCCCAACGAACCAAATTTCCCTTCAACTATTCTTAAAGCCGGCGAGAGATACAAAGAATTGACTGTATATAAATTTTATACTAAAGTAGTATCTTAGAAAAGAAACCCCGGTTTTCAAGCATGTGCCGGGGTTTTTAAATATTAAACTTTGGCAAAAAGGGCACTATATGAAAAATTTGATAAAGTTTGTCAGTCTTTTTTTCTTGGCGGTTTTGTTTCTATCCTGTTCGATTTCTAACAAAAAACCTCTGAAAATTGGATATATTATTCCCAGCAAACAATTGTCTGCTGAGGACGAGTCAATACTTCAGTGGCTTAATGATCAAACTCGGTTTATTCCTGAAAAAGTTCAATTCAGCGGTAAAGAGTCGCTGCTAAAAAATCTTGATGTATTGTGGTTACACATGCCAGATTCTTCTTCGTTTTCTCAATGGATTAGCAGGGGAAAACATTTATCTATTTTTAAATCCCTCTATGAGAACGGCGCCAGATTTCTTTTAACAGATTATGCTGCATTCCTGCCTTATCAAGCAGGTTTAGAATCTCAAAGACCCCAGGTTCAAGTAATTAAAATCCATGATGATGGGATTTTTGATGAAAGGGGAGTGCAGAGTTGGCGTGGGCATCCTGTTTTTACGGGTTTATTTGGTGGTACTTTTATCTGGGATGGTTATCAGGATCAGAAACTTCCCCGCATCGGTTATTTCGGTAAGAATTTTCCTGAAAAGGGAAAGGTTGTTGGTGTAGAGAAATCCTTTGTTACTGTTCATCGTACACACCGCCTGATGGTAGAATATCAATCTAAAAAAGGTAAATTGTTATCTGTTGGAGCATTTGTCTATTTTAGCCGCAGGAATCGATTGAGAGATCATCTCGAGAAACTCATTGAAAATAGTTTGCTCTACCTGAGTGGAAAACTGACTGAAACGCCTGCTACCTATTGGGAAAGATACGATTACCAGCCGAAACAGTTTATCGTATCTACCAGGCCTATAGGGTCATCGCTGCAAAGAGAATTGACTGTACTGCCTGCAACAGGATTACTCTTCAAAGATAAAAAGCCAGGGAATAATTTCTTTAATGCGGCAGGTCGGCGTGCCCTGGTTATGGGGAAAGAAAATGGGGGAATTGATGAAGTCTGGGTGCATCCCTTCCGAATTTTACGTGATTATCAGGCAGGTATTGTTACTGGTGATTCTGTAGCCTGGTTAAAGAATGTGATTTTTCAGGTTGAAATTCGTCCTGAATCCATTACCCGGATTTATAAAACTCCTTTCGGAAAGTTAAGAGAAATTATTTTCCCCTCTTTCGAGAGAGGAGGAGCGATTGTGCATTATAGGGCGGATTTTTTCCATGATGTTAGACTGGTCATTAAGTTCAGCAGCGATTTAAGATGGATGTGGCCTTACGACGAATATAGTTTGGGAGATGTCTATTTTGGTTATGATAGTAAACTTAAAGCTCTGCATGTGAAAGATCAAACCGGAGATTTTTACTGTATATTTGGGGGAGACGTAAAGCCTGATCAGCATTTTGAAGGAGCTTTTTCAAAAATACTCTGGAAAGACGGTCATCTTATAGGAGAAAAAACCAGTGTGAATCAAGTTTATCATGCAGTGGTTTTTTCGTTAAATAGAAGAAATAACCATTGCTTGAATTATGTGTTGGTGGGAACAGACCACGGCAAAAACGAAGCTCTTTCTGATTATCAAAGTTTATTGAAAAATCCCCGTAAGGAATTTGAATGTATAGTTAGTCATTACCGCCATCTATTAGATTTGTCTGTTACAATCGAAACTCCTGATAAAGAATTTAACCATCTGTGGAAGTGGGCACTGATTGGCACTGATCAATTTTTTGTTTATACACCGTCTCTTGGCAAAGGTTTGGTTGCCGGATTTGCCACCACAGCAAGAGGCTGGAACGGAGGTCATAAGAATAGTGGGCGGCCCGGTTACGCATGGTATTTTGGTAGAGATTCTGAATGGTCCTGCTTTGCTATAGATAGCTACGGTGATTTTGAACTTGTTAAAAATCAGTTGCAGTTTCTCCAGAAATTCCAGGATTTATCCGGTAAAATATTTCATGAGCTTTCTACCAGTGGTGTAGTGCACTACGATGCAGCAGACGCAACACCTCTGTATGTTATCTTAGCTGCCGATTATTTACGTGCTTCCGGCGACTTAAAATTTATCAAATCAAGCTGGACACATATTAAGAAAGCAATGGATTTTCTCTATTCTACAGATACTGACGGCGATTTGTTGATAGAAAATACAAATGTCGGCCACGGATGGGTGGAGGGTGGAAAGCTCTGGGGTGCACATACAACTTTTTATCTGGCAGGACTCTGGGCTCAGACCTTAAAAGACGCTGCCTACATTGCTGCTTGTTTGCATAAAACCGGGTTGAGCAGTAAATATGCGAAAGATGCGGAAAAAGTTAAGCATATTCTTAATAAAGATTTCTGGAATGATTCTGAAAAGTTTTATTACTATGGTAAGTATGCTGACAATACTTACAATCCTGAGAAAACAGTGCTGCCAGCTGTTGTTATGTACTACAATCTCCTTGACGATAAAAAAACAGAACCTGTTCTGAAAGAATATGCAGGAGATGGATTTACCTCTGATTGGGGTGCGCGAATATTGAGTTCAGAGTCACCTCTGTTTAATCCTCGTGGTTATCATTCTGGCAGCGTATGGCCCCTTTTTACGGGCTGGACATCACTTGCAGAATATGAATGTGGGAACTCAACGCAGGGGTTTACACACATCTATGAGAACCTCATGATTAAAAACCACTGGGCACTGGGATATGTGGAAGAAGTAATGAACGGTTTGGTGTATCAACCCTCGGGTGTTTGTCCTCATCAGTGCTGGTCAGAAACAAATGTTATTCATCCTGCAATTACTGGCATGATCGGCTGGAAACCTCATGCCCTGCAAAATAGAGTTGAACTTGAACCTCGTTTTCCTCTTCATTGGGATAATGTGACAGTGAACAATTTAGGCATTGGCAATTCTAGATTGAAATTGGAGATGAAACGATTCCAGAGAAAAACAGCTTACGTCCTTTCTCTTCAGCAAGGGAGGAGTGTTACAGTGAATTTGTTTCCAGAGATTCCTGATGGAATGATTATAGAAAAAATCTATGTCAATGATCAGCCTGTTACTCTGTCCACTGAAAGATACCGGGGACTCTTGAAGCATCCAATTGTTTTTAAACTAAATAGTAAAACAACTGTGATTCTCAAACATAAAAATGGTGTGGGTATGATCCCTGTCATGCCGAGGCCAGAACCGGGTGATGTTTCAAAAGGTTATCGTATTATTGATGCACGTCTGAAAGGTAAAACTTATATTGTGGATTTAGAAGGGAAGTCTGGTACAGAAGGTAAATTTGCAGTGAGAGTGTTCGATCAGAGGGTAAAAAAGATCAAAGGAGGGAAAACAGTGAGTACCAGCAAGAATGGAATAGTTAATTTTAGTGTACCTTTTCCAGAGTCTAAAAAGAAATTTGTGAAAAAACAAATTGTAGTTTTCCTGACGGAGTAACTAAAGGTACATTAACATGAGAAATCACCGGACTTTTAAATGGTTGATATTGTCACTGCTTATTCTGATACCGCTATTGGTTCATGCTCAGAACTCCTTTCTTTCAAATTTATCAGCAACTAAAGGCTCACCACTTTATACAACATACGCAGCAGCAAAAGAGCGATCAGAATTTACTTTAGATCAAGGTTTCCATTTCATGTTTTAT
>CAYYPT010000031.1:13325-19257 GCA_964473625.1 uncultured bacterium
TCCAAACCGTATGACGAGTTTTCGAAGTTACAGGTGGGGGGAAGTTAAAATCCCCCACCGGGTAGACTTGGATAAAAAGCAGGTTTATCTGGTGTGGGGGAAGATGAAGCATTGGCATCCTCAGTCAAAAGTCCGAATGATGGTGCTGCTCAATCACAATCGGAGCAGACTTTTAACAGAAAGCGCTCCTATCTGGGGAAGCAGTAAAGAAAATATTGATCGCTACGGATTCTATAGGATTGAACTTGGTAACTTTGGCCAGATCAAAACAGGTGACCATTATAAAATTATTCTAATGTGTGACAAAACAAATGAATATGCTGTTATAGAAGATACAGTTAGAAGCCCGGGTGGTCTGGATTCTCATCGACACGATGCAATTTTCCGCCGTTTTGATTTACTTCCTCCTCCACAGAATCTCAGGAAAGATGTCTGGGGAAGCGGCACTGAGATACGACTCTACTGGGATAAAATGGGGGATAATATCCGCTACAATGTATACCGAAGAGATTACAGAAGAGAAGACTTTTATGAGTTGGTCGCTGAAAATCTAAATCATACTTTTTATACAGATAAGAATATTACAGGAGATAAAATATACGGTTATGTAGTTACTGCAGTTGATCCACACGGCAGAATGAGCATGGTGTCAAAAGAGGTTAACAACATTGCCGGAAGCGATTTTCTCACCGATGTGAAATATCCGGATCAAATTAAGACCTATGTTAGAGATTTTGCCAGGGTAATTGCTGCGGAAAAAGGAGTTACCCTTCAGCCCGGTGCTGACGAACATTTAAGAATAATTCGGGGCTTTGCAAAAGATAGGGCTGATCTGGAAACTATTTTTCAACAGGCAAAAAGTCTGCTCAATGAGGATATGGGAAAATATGTGAAAGCGAACGAAGAATTTTATTCTCGTATTCCCCACATAATATTTAACAATCCAGACAAACAAATGCTCTACTGGAGTGCTTTTACATTAATGCATCAGGTGATACTTCCGCCTGAAGGTAAGTGCAATTACAACTATTATGTATTCTCTCGAGAACCAACATGGGGTTGGGGACACGGTGGGCAGGTTTTTCACGAAAGCTTGACCATGCTGGCCTATGCGTACATGGATCCTACCAGTGCAATGAATTCCCAGCGTGTTTATTTAGAACGGCAGCACAAAAACGGTTATATTAATTATCGTACAGGTCCATATCTTGATGAAGTTATAGAAACCAACGGCGAGTTGACTACATCTGCTCCCTGGTATGCCTGGGAAAACTGGGAAATCTACAAGATAGCAGGAGATAAAACGTTTTTAAAGGAAATGTACCAATCCAGTAAGAGATTTTACAACTATTATGTTTCTCACAGAGATAAAGATGGAGACGGCCTCTGTGAATGGGGCGGTCATGCTGTTTTGGAATCAGTTCGAGATGCACAGGTGGCTGTCTGGGATGAAGTGACCTGGCCAGCTAATCTTGAAGCACTGGATTTAAACACAATGCTGGTAAAAGAGGCCAAGGTATTGGCAAAAATGGCTAACGAACTTGGATACAAAAAAGAAGCTGAAAAATGGCGGAAAGAAGCAGGAACCCGAGCTGAAAGAATAAATAAAGTCATGTGGGATGAGGAGAAGGGTTTCTATTTTCATGTAGATAAGAAGGACAATGACTTTACATATAAGAAACCTGATGACTTAAAACGAGAAGAAATTATAGGTTTCCTTCCACTATGGGCAGGGATTGCCAGTAAAGAGCAAGCTAAACAATTGGTGAAGAAATTAACTGATCCTGAAAAATTCTGGCGAAAATACGGTGTTCCTTCTCTTGCTGCAGATGATCCTTACTATAATCCCGAGGGCTACTGGAACGGTCCTGTATGGGTAGAATGGAATTACTTAATTGTAAATGGTTTGATTCAATACGGTTATAAAAAAGAGGCAAAGGAACTCGTTGAGAGAGTTGCCAGAAACATGATTGCTCAGTTAAAAAAAGATCACAATTTCTGGGAATTCTACAGTCCTGATGAACAGTGGGCTGGTTATCACAGAACATACATCTGGGCAGGGATTATTGCCAGAATGTTGATAGATGTTTCTCCGTAGAGACGTTGCATGCAACGTCCCTACGGCATACAGAAAGATAATTTTATATTTGGAGTACAACAAATGTTTTGCCACCACTGCGGTTTTGAAATCAAAGTAGATCATAGGATATGCAGGCAGGAGACCTGTCCAAAATGTGGAAGCTATCTGCACTGCTGTTTAAACTGCCGTTTCTACGATCCTGCTTCTTACCACCAGTGCAGAGAGACCCAGGCCGAATGGGTTTCTGAGAAGGATTCTGCCAACTTTTGTGATTACTTTGAGCCAAGCGATTTTCCAATGTAGAGACGTTGCATGCAACGTCTCTACATTGGTTTTACAATAACACCTAAAAAATTATAGAGGAAAAAACATGGGAAAATATTTTTTAGCCGTTCTTTTTTTGTTTTTTGTTGGTGCAACAACTACTGTCAATGGGCAGAATGGATTGATTAATCAATTCCCTTTTGAAAGAAATGATCTCAAACTGGAACATCTTGCTCAACCCAGTACACCTTTTGATAAGGTTGGAAGAAAATTTGCCATTTTAGGATATGAAAGCGGTTCATTTGAAGCATGGGCTTATCCTTTAAAGCTCCTCCAGAATTTTGAGTTCTCATTCCTCCTTGGTAATTCTACCCGTCCAATCCGTGGAGCTGATATTGTCAGATATGCTGAAGTTACTCCTGAACTTACCAGGTTAACCTTTACATATCAGTCTTTCACTGTTAAGGCAAATTATATAACACCAATTGATCAGTCCGGCTGTTTAATACTGCTCGATGTTGCTGCTACCGAACCTCTCACTATTATCTGCAGTTTTCTGCCTGTTTTGCAGCCCATGTGGCCAGCCGGTATTGGGGGACAGTATGCATACTGGGATAATAATTTAAAAGCATATGTTATTTCAGAACCCACACGTATGAATTACGGCCTTGTGGGTTCACCAGTTGCAACCGGTATATCTTACACACCAGCACACATGCTCTCTGATAGTCCGAATGAGTTTGAAATCAAAATCAATGATCCGCAAAAAGTTGTTGGAAAGTTTATACCAATCATCATAGCAGGCAGTAAGGGAAAACGGGAAAATGTCATTAAAGTATATAATAACCTGGTTAAGAATCCCAGATTTTATTACAAAAAAACATTTGACCATTATCGCAACTTACGGAAACGCACACTCCACATCACCACGCCGAACCAGGAGATCAACCTTGCATTTGAATGGGCAAAGATCGCTTACGATAATCTCTTAGTGGATAATCCTGATCTGGGTGAGGGGTTAATTGCCGGTCTCGGACCGTCAGGAACCAGTGGGCGTCCGGGTTTTGGCTGGTTTTTTGGCGGTGATGCTTATATTAATTCTTTCAGCATCAATGGTTACGGAGATTATAAAACAGTGAAAAAAACAATAGCTTTTACTACCAAGTTCCAGCGTAAAGATGGGAAAATGGCTCACGAAATCTCTCAGGCAGCAGGATACATTGACTGGTTTGGTAAATATCCTTACGCATATATTCATGGTGATACCTCACCCTTTTTTATCGATGCAGTTTACGACTACTACAGGATGACAGGAGATAGAGATTTTGTCAGAGACCACTGGGAAAACATACAGCGTGCCTACCAGTGGTGCTTGACTACAGATAGTAACAATGATGGATTGATGGACAACAAGAAAGCTGGACTTGGGGCATTGGAATACGGCAAGTTGGCAGGGGGAATTGAAACTGACATTTATCTTGCAGCAGTATGGGTGCGGGCAACTTTTGCCATGCAGTATCTTGCAGAAGCTGCTGGCAAAAAATCATATACAGAGAAAGTGAGAAAAGATTATCAAAAGGCAAGCAGAGCATTTAAAGAAAAATTCTGGGATGAGAAGTCCCAATTTTATGCCTACGCTTTCAATGATAGGGGAGAGCATGTCAAAGAATTTTCTCCGTGGAGTGCTGTTGGGTTAATGTGGAATTTAGGAGATCCTGGAAAGAGCGAAAAGACATTACAGAGACTTAGTTCATCCGAGCTGAGCACTGATTGGGGAGTTCGATCCATATCAAACAAGAGCAAATATTATCAGCCGTTGAACTACAATTACGGAGCTGTGTGGCCTTTTTTGAACAGTTGGGTAGCCACAGCTCAATTCAAGCATCATTTCTTGCTGCAGGGATACAGTACTCTAATGGCAACAGTTCGCCATACTTTTGACAATCAGTTGGGCACAATTAATGAGGTTTTCTCAGGCAGCCTTAATACATGGCCTGAAGAATCTGTGCCACATCAGGGCTTTTCCACAGCGGGCGTAGTGCTGCCCCTTGTACGCGGTCTATTTGGTCTGGAAGGTAATGCTATTCAGAAACAGGTTAGCTTTTCACCCCATTTTCCAGCAAACTGGAAGGAAGTCTCTGCAGATAATTATCAGATAGGCAGAGCAACCTTTTCTTTTAAATACACAAGGAAGAAGGATAAACTTTTCATCGATGTTTTTGCAAGAAAAGCAGATGGATATACTTTAAAACTGGCACCTGCGTTTGGAATAGGAACTTGTATCAAGTCTGTAAAAGTAAATGGTCAATCTGTTAAATATGATCTGATTGAATCATCCCAGGTTGTCCAGCCAGCAATTACTGTTAAGTTGAAAAATAGGAAATTACATGTTGAGTATACGATTTTGCCCACCGCAGAACTTATCCCTCCTGTTTCTTTCTCTCGCATTGGTGATCCGAATAAAGCACTGAAAATTATTTCGCTGTATAGAAAGGCAGATAGAGTCTATTTAACATGTGAAGGTCTTGAAGGAGAAAGCTACAAAATTGGTTTTACCAATCCTGAAATGATTCGTTTTGTCCATGGAGCAGAGAAAATCATGGATGGAATTTTTGTAACATTTCCCTCTGGCCAACCCGATGAGTTTAAAAAGAAGAGTATTATAATAGAGTTATAAGATTTGTTTGATTTTTTGTTTATTTTTTTGTATATAATGAAGAAGTTAAGAATCTACTGGATCAAAAGAGAATTGTCGGTTTATTGGTTGGTGGTGTGGGGAATTATACAAAGGTGATAAGGGAGATTGGAACAAAGGCTGTTTTTATTCTCTTGTTCCCAAACTCCTGTTTGGGAACAAGGAGCCTAAAGCGGGGTTGATTTACGATACATTCAGGAAATCCTCGGGCATAAGAGTAGCAAAACGACAGAAATTTACACTCATGTGAGCAATGCAGGTATAGAAAGCATAAAGAGTCCCATTGATATGATTTGTGAGGAAAAGATATGAATACATCCAGAGGTATGCATATACGCAATATTGCACATATCATCCCAAATTTGGAAGATATCCGCAATGCGGATATGAATGAGATATGTGACATTGCCCATTTAGGAGGTGATAGAATATGAAACTGTTTACTATTGATAAAAATGGAAAACTAATTCCATATAAGGAACACCCCTTCAAGGATTCCAAGCGTGAAGCAGATTTGGAAGTATTGCTTGAGAATAACCCTGAATATTTTTTTGAAGGAAGTAACGTTCTTATAATTGGTCGCCAAGTTACTACAAATCTAAACTCTTTTATAGATTTATTGGGTATTGATAAAACGGGTAATACCGTAGTTGTAGAATTAAAGAGGGATAAGACCCCTCGAGAAACAATTGCTCAGCTATTGGAATACGCATCCTTTGTTGAAAACTTAGACTATTCTCAATTAAATGATATTTATCAAGACTATTCTGGTGAAGAAAGCAGTTTGGAAGATTATCACCAACAATATTTTCAAAATGAATTAGATGAAAAAGTATCCTTTAATAAATCAGTAAGACTTATTATAGTTGCTCAAAAAATTTCAAAAGAAATTA
>CAYYPT010000032.1:0-12013 GCA_964473625.1 uncultured bacterium
ATAATAACTCAGGGGGGTACGATGTTATTCCACATCCCTATTTTTGTATTGACTATGTGGTTAAAAATTATTATGTTTTGAATTAGCTTATTTATAGCAGAGCTTCAATGAAGAAAGTTAAGAATAAAATACTGTGGGTGGACGACGAGATTGATCATCTTAAGTCTCATATTATGTTCTTAGAGGAGAAAGGCTATTCTGTTACGTCAGTAACAAATGCACAAGACGCCATTTCTCTGATGAGGAATAGTCGATTTGATTTGGTATTGCTGGACGAGATGATGCCGGGTATCGAAGGATTAGAAGCTTTAGCAAAATTGCGGGAGATTAATCCTTCGCTTCCTGTGATTATGATTACAAAGAATGAAGAAGAAAATCTCATGGAAGAAGCCATTGGTGGAGAAATAGAAGATTATTTAACCAAGCCTGTAAACCCAAGTCAGATACTTTCATCCTGTAAGCGGGTTCTGGAAAAACAGAGAATCGCCATGGAAAAAATTACACGGGAGTATACTGAAGAATTTGCTGAAATTTCTGCTCTTCTTGCTGAATCTATGAAACCCGACGACTGGATAAAAATTCATGTAAAATTATCTGAGCGAGAGCTTGATCTTGACCAGCATCCGGATACGGGTCTTTTACAGACTATTCGGGATCAACGGCGTGAGTGTAATCATGCTTTTGGTCGATATATTCAGGACCAGTATGAAGAATGGGTTAATGGAAAAGAACATCCTGTACTATCTACAGATATTATTAGAAAGTATGTTTTTCCACTTCTTAGAAGAGGTGAAAATGTTCTTTTTATTCTCATAGATAATCTCAGGTTAGATCAGTGGCTGACAATAGAACCTTTGATCTATGATTTATTTTCTGTTACTCGCCAGTATTACTTCTCAATTTTACCTACTGCAACTCCATATAGTCGAAATGCTATATTTTCAGGGTTATTCCCCGGCGACATAGCAGTAAGATATCCTAAGTTCTGGCAAAAGAGTGAAGATGATGAATCCAGTCGAAACAGGCACGAATCTCAGCTTTTATTGGATCAGTTAAAAAGACTAGATCTCCATCTTGAGATTGAACCTAAGTATGTAAAAATTCTGAATTCTGAAGAAGCAAAAAATGTTTTAAGGAATATTAAATCTTATCTTTCTTCGCCGTTGGTGTCTATGGTGTTTAATTTTGTGGATATTTTGTCTCATCGAAGAAGCCATTCTCAGATACTTAGAGAAATTGTTCCTGATGAAGTAGCATATCGTTCATTGACCAGAACTTGGTTTGAGCATTCTTCTCTCTTTAAAATATTAAAATCAGCTTCAAAAGCAGGAATCAAAGTAATACTTACTACAGATCACGGTTCTATTAGAGCAATGCGGGGATCTACCGTTTATGGGGATAAGGAAACATCAACAAATCTTAGATACAAATACGGTAGGGGAATTCGTGGAGATACTAAACAGCTCATAGAGATTAAGGATCCGAGACAATACCGGCTACCTGCGCAAGGTATTAATACAAATTATCTTATAGCAAAAGAAGATTATTATTTCGTGTACCCTACAAATTACCATAAATACCTTGCCCTTTACCGTGACAGTTTTCAACATGGCGGGGTTTCTTTGGAAGAAATGATTTTGCCTGTTGTTAGCCTTGAACCGCGTAAGTAAAAAATGGAGAAAGAGGTTCTGGAAATAGTCTCGAAAAGTTGGGAAGAAACTTTTGAATTGGGTAAGCAGCTTGCCGCTTTTTTAAAAGAAAAAGATGTTATAGCTCTCTATGGAGAATTGGGGAGTGGGAAAACAGTTTTTGCTCAGGGCATTTGTTCAGGTTTGGATGTTAAAGATTATGTAACAAGTCCCAGTTTTGTTCTGGTTCAGGAATATCAAGGCCGAACCAAGGTATTTCATCTTGATTTTTACCGCTTAAAATCTCCACTTGAGGTGGAAAATCTGGATATAGATAGCTATTTGGAAAGAAATGGTATTTTAATTATAGAGTGGCCAGAAATAGGAGAGGTGTATTTGCCTGAAGAGCGAATTTCTGTCACCTTTAGTAAAGTAAAAGAAAAAGGGGAAATTGTTATTACCGAACGTTTGATCCGTGTTACTGTGCCGAAAAAAAGGGATTTGTCAAGTTTAATATGATTATTCTTGGAATAGAAACGGCTACTTCTCTTTGCGGGGTAGGGTTGATAGATAACAAAGGATTTGTAGGAGATTATAGACTCCTCAGGGGGTATATTCACGCGGAATATTTACCTGTAGAAATTGATAGACTTTTTAAAGATGCAGAAATTCACCCAAAACAGCTTGATGGTGTGGCTGTTTCTATTGGGCCCGGTTCGTTTACAGGTTTAAGGATTGGTCTGGGAGTGGCTAAAGGATTGGCTTTTGGTCTCGCGAAACCTCTGGTAGCTGTTCCTACGATGGATGGATTACTGGTCAATGTTCCGCCATTGTCTGAATGGGCCTGTGTTTTATTAACTGCCAGAAAAGGAGAAGTTTATCAAGGAATTTATAAATGGAAAGAGAATTACTGGCAGCAGGTTGGAAACTATGAGATTGTTCAGGAAGAGAATATTGGGGATCAATTTTATGATAGAGATGTTCTTTTTTTAGGAGAAGGTGCACTGTGTTATCAGACAATGATTCAGGAAAGAGTGAAAAAAGCACGGTTTTTACCTCAACTTTATTCTCTGCCCAGCGGATACAACATAGCAAAGAAAGGGAAAGAATTTTTGCAGGCAGGAAAAGTGGAAGATCTGGATTCACTGGTTCCTCTTTACCTGAAACGATTTCAGGGGATAGCTTAACCCTCGATACAAAACAGATGATTATTCGCCGTATGCGGGTAGGAGATATCGATCAAGTGTTAGCGATTGAGGAACTTTCTTTTAAGTATCCGTGGAGCCGGAAAACTTTTGAAATTGAGCTGGTGAAGGATTTTGGTATTTCTCTCGTTGCTGTTGTTAATGACAAAGTAGTGGGATATTTAATCGAATGGTTAATAGCAGACGAGATTCACATTGCCAATCTTGCCGTGCATCCAGAATGGAGAGGAAAAGGAATTGCAAAAACTCTTATTCAAAAAGGTATAATAAACGATGGAAACTTTTCACGGGTGAGATTGGAAGTTCGATATTCAAACATACCCGCACGGTCTTTGTATGCTAAATTAGGCTTTACTGAAATAGGCATAGAAAAAGGTTACTATGTTCAGGATAATGAGGATGCCATTATTATGGTAAAACGGTTAAAAACAAATTGAGGAAATGATGGCTTGGTTCAAAAGAGATAAACCTGGTTTAATTCCCCAGAAGAAAAAAGAAATGCCGGATGGTCTCTGGGTGAAATGTGAAGGATGTGGAGAAATTATCTACAAGAAGCAACTTGCCCAAAATTCGTATGTCTGTTCCAGATGTAATTTTCATTTTAGAATTAAAGGTGACGATTATATTAAATTGTTGCTTGATTCCGATACATTTCAGGAAACAGATGCTACTTTAGAATCAAAAGATTTTCTTGATTTTAAAGACAAAAGGCGGTATGCGGATCGACTGAAGGCTGCGATGGAAAAAACTGGTTTAAAAGACGCCATACGCATTGGGTATGGGAAGATTGGAGGCATCCCTTTGGTTTTTGGTGTGATGGATTTCTCCTTTATTGGCGGAAGCATGGGATCAGTTGTTGGAGAGAAGGTAGCCAGAGCTGTAGATAGAGCTCGCGAAAGAAAAATACCCCTAATTATTGTTTCAGCTTCCGGTGGTGCCAGGATGATGGAGTCGGTTATTTCTTTAATGCAGATGGCAAAAACTTCAGCCAGACTGGCTCGTTTTTCTGACGAAGGTGGACTTTATATCTCTATTCTCACAAATCCTACAACTGCTGGTGTAGTTGCAAGTTATGCTATGCTTGGTGATATTAACATTGCAGAACCGGGAGCTTTAATTGGATTCGCTGGGCCTCGCGTAATTAAGCAAACGATTGGTCAGGATCTTCCTGAAGGTTTCCAGAGAGCTAAGTTTCAATTGGAACATGGTTTTGTTGATATGGTTGTGAACAGGCAGGAGATGAAGGAAACTTTGGTAAAAATTCTTACTTTTTTCGTTGACAAAAAGGAAAGTAATGAATGATAAGCGAACCTCTTCTTCTTCTGACCAATGATGACGGGATAGATGCTCCTGGCCTTTATGCCCTTTCTCAAGAATTACAGAAAATAGGAAAACCAATAATAGTAGCACCATCGGTTGAGAGAAGTGCAGTAGGCCATGCCATTACTTTGTTTGATCCTCTCCGCGTCTGGGAGTATCAGCGTAATGGTTCTTTCTACGGCTACGCAGTAAACGGGACGCCTGCTGATTGCATTAAGATAGCATGTGGAGCAGTTCTTGATCGTAAACCAGATATAATTGTTTCTGGTATCAATTTGGGTCCTAATACTGGAATCAATATAATTTATTCTGGCACTGTTTCGGCAGCCACAGAAGGTGCAATTTTGGGTATTCCTTCTTTCTCCATTTCATTGGCGACTTACAAAAATGCTGACTTCAAATATGCTGCTAAGTTTGCGTTGAAACTTGCTAGTTCCCTTTTAGAAAAAGGACTACCGCGTGGAATTTATTTAAATGTTAATATTCCTCCTTGCCCTGAGCATGAGATTAAAGGAGTTGCTATAACACGACAGGGAATGGCAGTTTTTGAAGAAAAGTTTGATAAACGTATAGATCCCAGAGGAAGAATCTATTACTGGTTGACAGGTCAAAAAATAGATAAAGAGATTGATATTGGTGTTGATGATGGTGCAATACAGGATAAAATGGTTTCAGTAACTCCTGTTCATTACGATTTAACTCGATACGATTTTCTTGAAAAACTTCGACAATGGAAATTGGAGAAATAAAATATGCAGTGAACTTTGATATTTAATAATACTATAGGAGGCTGTCATGAAACGCATGTTTTTGTTTTTATTGATCTTTGGTTTCTCTTTTCTCTATGTTTCCCTTATAGGCAATGTTAAATACAAAGTACAGAAAAAATGGGAAACCAAAAAGAAACTTCAAGTACCGGAATCTGTTCTCTATGATCCGGTAAGAAATGTTATCTATGTTTCAAACATTAAGGGAAATCCTGGCAAAAAAGACAGGAATGGTTTTATATCCAAAGTTGCACTTGATGGGAAGATAAAAAAACTCAAGTGGGTTAAAGGATTGGATGCTCCAAAGGGGTTGGCAATATATAATGATAAACTCTACGTAGCCGATATTGATCTCTTAGTTGAAATTGATATAAAGAATGGGAAAATTCTGAATAAATATCCAGCTCCAGGTGCCATATTCTTGAACGATGTTACTGTTGATGATTCTGGAAATGTTTATGTTTCTGATACTGCTTCAAAAAATAGTGTTATATACAGATTCCGTAATGGTAAGATAGCAGTCTGGATTAAAGATGAGAAGATTAACCAGCCGAATGGTTTATATGCAGAAGGTAATAGACTGATTGTTGGTAATTCAGGCGATGGTTGTTTAAATATAGTTAGTTTATCCGATAAGAAAATTACTACCATAGCAAGAACTGGTGCAGGAATAGATGGAATAGCACCAGATGGAAAGGGAAATTATTTTATATCTGATTGGAGAGGAAAAACATCTCTTGTCAGTCCATCTGGTCAAATTACAGAGCTCCTTAATACAACCAATGATAAAATAAATGCAGCTGATATAACCTTTATAAAAAATAAGAAGTTGCTGCTTGTTCCTACGTTTTTTGATAACAGGGTAATGGCTTATGAAGTGAAGTAAGGAACTCTCTTGTGAGAAAAATTTTAATACTTTTCAGCATATATATAGGTATTTTTACTATCACCGTATTGGTATTATCATGCGGTAAGAGTAAAACAGACAACGAAAGTGTAAGTAACCAGCTTGCCTTAATTGGTAGTAATACTAAGCGAAAAGTCAGGGACCGCGTTATTCTTACCATCGGTGATTCCAATGGTGTTGTTAATGGTGGTTGGCCAACGGCACTTATGGCTAGGTTAAAAGACGATATATTGTTTAATAATTCAATGGGGGGTCGTACAATTGGTTTTGACAATTGCGGTAAACCAGAGTGGAATGCGCTGAAAAATATAACCGCATACTTAAAGTGGGGGTTAAAACGCAGTAAAGGTAGGCCTATTGATGAAGTTATCATTCTTCTTGGCACGAACGACAGCAAGGCCTGTTTTGAGGATAAGAAAGATATGGTTGCGCCAAATCTGGTGAAGCTGATATCAAAAATCCGAAGTTTCAATAATTCTGGTAAAGTACCACCACATATTACAATTGTAACCCCACCTCCATATGCTCCAGATTCTATGGTTCCAAAGAAAGCTCTTGGTGGCGATCGGCGGGTACATTTGCTCGTGTCCCAATTCCGGGAGGTGGCACTTCAACACCATTGCGCTTATGTCAACATTTACGATTTGATTAAGCCAGTGTTTTATTCTGTGGTGGAGGATCACGTACATTTGACTAGAAAAGGACATAGTATTGTGGCTGAAGCTATAGCAAAGGTGTTAAATGATCGAGAAGCTCCGGAACCGCCTTCTGGTCTTTTACTAAACGGGGATACACTTTCCTGGCTCCCCTCTATCAGCAGTGATGTAATTGGTTATGAAATAATTAGTGAGGGTGTAATTATTAAGGCTGTCGCTGCAACGAAAGTCAAACTACCACACGGTGTTACCAATCTTGCTGTACGTGCTCGTGATGGTTATGGAAATGTAAGTATTGTCGTTAAATATTAACTTAAGCGCGTGAGAATAGAATGACTGTTCCCCAAGAAGAAAAAATTCTTATTTTAGATTTCGGTTCCCAATATACCCAACTTATTGCTCGCAGGGTTCGTGAACAAAAAGTCTTTTGCGAAATCGTTTCGTTTAACATTTCAGTAAAAGATATTCAATCCATCAAACCGCGTGGAATAATTCTTTCTGGTGGACCGTATAGTGTTTATTCTGAAGGTGCACCTCTGCCAGACAGAGAAATTTTTAATCTTGGTATTCCAGTTTTGGGAATTTGCTATGGTCTTCAGCTCATCGGGTATCTTCTTGAAGGAGAAGTTGATAGAGCGGCACGGCGAGAGTATGGACATGCCAAGTTTTTTGTTGACAGTAATGAAGATATTTTCTATGGAATAGATGATGCGATTGATGTCTGGATGAGTCATGGAGATCATCTAAAGGCTCTTCCGCCGCATTTTGTGAAATTGGGGCATACGGAAAATGTTGATATTGCAGCTATTGGAGATAAAGACAGGAAAATCTATGGTGTCCAATTTCATCCAGAAGTGGTTCACACACCGCGGGGAGGAGAAATTATCCGCAATTTTCTTTTCAGAGTGTGTGGCTGTTCGGGCCAATGGACACCGGAGTATTTTGTCGAACTCTCTATTCGGAAAATTAAGGAGCAAGTCAAAGATGGAAAAGTTATTTGTGGCCTCTCAGGCGGCGTGGACTCGGCGGTAACAGCAGCTCTTATCCATCGTGCTGTGGGAGACCAGTTGGTTCCCGTATTTGTGGATAACGGACTTTTACGGAAGGGAGAAGTAAAAGAAGTTCTTGATACTTTTCAGGACATGAATCTGCGGTTTGTTGATGCTGCAAACTATTTTCTTAAAGATCTGAAAGGTATAAAAGATCCTGAGAAAAAGCGAAAAGCTATTGGCAGAAGATTCATTCAAGTTTTTGAAAAAGAGGCAAGGAAAATCGGGAAAGTGGATTTTCTGGCTCAGGGTACCCTTTATCCTGATGTTATTGAAAGCAGGTCTACATGGGGGCCTTCTGCAACAATCAAATCACATCACAATGTGGGAGGACTCCCTGAAAAAATGAAACTCAAATTGGTTGAACCATTGCAAGAGTTGTTTAAAGACGAAGTTAGGGGTGCAGGAAAAGTTCTGGGACTTCCTGAAAAGATTTTGAAACGACATCCCTTTCCTGGTCCTGGACTTGCTGTTCGTGTGTTGGGAGAAGTAACAAAAGCTCGACTCGATCTTCTCCGTGAAGCCGATGCAATCTTTATTGAGGAACTAAGAAAATCAGGCTGGTACGATAAAGTATGGCAAGCTTTGACAGTTCTTCTTCCTATACGAAGTGTAGGCGTTATGGGAGATGAGAGAACATATGAGCATGTTGTAGCATTGCGGGCCGTGACCAGTATGGATGGAATGACAGCAGATTGGGCAAAATTACCGCCAGAATTGCTAACTCGTGTTTCTAACCGTATTATTAATGAGATTAAAGGAATAAATCGAGTAGCATACGATGTTAGTTCCAAACCTCCTAGCACGATCGAATGGGAATAAGTAGAGAAGTAAGATAAGAAAAATCGAAGATTAAATATCAAAAATCAAAATGACAATGAAAAATGTAAAATTAAACATAACTACTGAAATTTGTGTACTTCTCGTCGGTTTGAAGCGAAACTTCATTAGTAATTGGTAATTATCAATTAGTCAGATTAATTTACATTAGTGGAGTACAATTTATGTGCGGTATAGTTGGATATGTAGGAAAACGTCCGGCACTGCCTCTTCTTATTAACGGATTAAAACGACTGGAATACAGGGGGTATGACTCAGCCGGAATTGCAGTTATTCAAAATGATGTAATCTGGGATAAAAAGAAGAAAGGCAGGATCAAAGATCTTCAAATGGAGATAAGCGAAAAGGACGTGTTCGGGACAATTGGTATAGGTCATACTCGCTGGGCTACCCATGGGGTTCCTTCGGAAAGAAATGCTCATCCGCATTTTGACTGTCGTCATCAAATTGCTGTAGTACACAACGGAATTATTGAGAATTACGTTCAGTTAAGATCCCAATTAGAATTAAATGGCCACAAGTTTACTTCGGAAACAGATACTGAAGTGCTGGCACATCTTATCGAAATGTTCTATGATGGAGATTTGAGTTTTGCCTTGAGAAAAGCGCTTCAGTTAATCAAGGGTACTTTTGGAATTCTGGTTTTATCTTCTCTGAAACCAGACCAATTACTGGCTGCCAGAAGAGGAAGTCCTTTAGTTATTGGTGTGGGTGATGGTGAAACTTTTGTGGCTTCGGACGGATCAGCCATAGTAGAGCATACTCATAATGTTATTTATCTCGAAGATGATGAAATGGCAGTGATAGATCGTTCTGGTTTTCAGATTAGAACCCTCCAAGATGAAAAAGTTATCAAGTCTATTGAAGAACTTCCCTTTGATTTAACCCACATCCAGAAAAATGGTTATCCACATTTTATGCTAAAAGAAATTTTTGAGCAGCCAAAGACACTTCAAGATTCAATGCGAGGAAGAGTTTTGTTAGAAGAGGGAAGTGCTAAATTAGGTGGTCTGGAAGGTTATTGGGAGCGAATACGAAATAGTTCTCGTATAATAATCACAGCCTGTGGAACATCGTGGCATGCTGGTCTTGTGGGTGAGTATCTCATTGAAACGTTAGCTCAGATCCCTGTTGAAGTGGATTATGCTTCTGAATTTCGTTACAGAGATCCTGTACTTTCCGCGAATGATACTGTTCTTGCCATCAGTCAATCTGGAGAAACCGCAGATACCTTAGCTGCGGTACGGGAAGCAAAGAGAAAAGGAGCGCTTACTCTGGGCTTATGTAATGTTGTGGGAAGTACCATTGCCCGGGAAACAGATGCTGGTGTTTACCTTCATGCAGGACCAGAAATTGGAGTGGCTTCAACAAAAGCTTTTACCTCTCAGGTTGCTACTCTTGTTTTGATTGCTTTAGCCTTAGGGCGGAAAGGTCATCTTTCCGCTGCAGAAGGAAAGGAACTGACCCAGGAGTTAAAAAATCTTCCAGAGAAAATTAATTTTATTTTAGCACAAAAAGGTCAAATTCAAGAAATTGCTGCACAAATGGTAAAACATCGAAATGCACTTTATTTAGGAAGAGGTTTTAACTATCCCGTAGCTCTTGAAGGTGCTCTAAAAATGAAGGAAATCTCTTATATTCATGCAGAAGGTTATCCAGCAGCAGAGATGAAACACGGTCCCATTGCGCTGATTGATGAGGCTATGCCAGTGGTTTTTATTGCTATTAAAGATTCGGTATATGACAAAGTTGTAAGTAATATTGAAGAAGTAAAAACCCGCGGTGGATGGGTTATAGCAGTGGTAACAGAAGGAGATGTTATAGTTCGCCAGAAAGCTGATCAGATCATTGAAATACCATCTACTGCGCAGTGTCTTACTCCAATACTTACTGTTGTTCCACTTCAGCTTTTAGCCTATACTACAGCGGTTCTTAAAGGATGTGATGTGGATCAACCGAGGAATCTTGCTAAGAGTGTTACAGTAGAATAATTACTCAGGAGGGAAAAGGAATGAAACGTATTTTGGGATTGCTATTGATTTTTTATGTCGCTGTTTTTTCAATCCCCAAAACAATGTTTGCTCAGGATGTTCAAGCAGTGGATAGTTTGTTTTTCCGTGGTGTTAGTCTTTATCGCGAAGGAGAATACCAACAAGCTCTCCAGCTTATGGAATTCTTGGCTCGTGTTTACCCAAATAATCAACGTACCACAGCAGCACTTTTAATGAAAGGGAAGAGTCTCTATAAACTAAAAGACTATCAGCGTTCTCTCGATATTTTTAAAAAAATTATTAAGGATTATCCCAAAAGTGAATATTTTGATGATGCACTTTACGGTATGGCTACTGTCTATTATCGATTAGACTCTTATGTTGAAGCCGTCAAATGCTTAATGGAGGTAATAGAAAAAGGCAAAGACAAACGGCTTCTTAGAAAGGCAGCAAAGCTTTCGTCTGATATAATGGATTTCAAAATGGGAGATGATGATCTTAAGGAACTTTTGAGGCAAATTTTAGGAGAGAGACCAAGAGCAGCTGTTACACTTCGGTTGGCTCGGCGGGAGATTGATAAAGAACATTTTCAGTCAGCTAAAGAAATTCTTCAAAATTTTTTAGAGCAATATCCAAAAAGCGCTTATGTTTTGCAGATTGAACAGCTTTTAACTCAGGCAGAAAAATTAGGAAGAAAATTTTTGAAAATAGGAGTTATTCTGCCTCTTTCCGGCTCGCTTTCAGAACAGGGCAAAGAACTATTAAATGGAATACAATATGCTGTTGCTTTACATAACCAGAGTAAAGGAACAAATGTTGAGCTTATTGTCAGAGACTCTGGAAGTCGTATTGTGAGGGCAGTTAAAGAAGCTCAAGATCTCTGTAAAAATGAGGAAGTTGTTGCTATCATAGGTGAGTTGGAAAGTAACATTACAGCTGCAATTGGGGCTGTAGCTCAAGAAAATGGAGTTGTTCTTCTTGCCCCAACAGCTACAGAAGATAGTCTCACTTCTATTGGATCGTACATTTTTCAATTGAACAGCAGTTTGAGCATCCGGGCCAAAATGATAGCCGAGTACGCTGTCTCTGGTCTTGGGCTAAAACGATTTGCAGTTTTAGCCCCTGCTGATGAATACGGACAGTGTATGCGAGATTCTTTTGTTAATACAGTAAATCGGCTGGGTGGTAAAGTCCTTGTGGAAAAATGGTATTTTGAAGGAGCCAAGGATCTCGGCCCACAGTTCAAAGCTATCCGCGAAGCGGGAATAAAACAGATGATAGAGGATTCTCTTTTGGTTATTGTACCGGAGGACGAGTTTGATGCTAAATATGCAGAAGAGCCCCGGCAGGGTAAAACTCTTTACGTGAAGCAGACAATTCCTGAACTGGTGGATTCTACAGGACTTGCCGTGACTTCTTTTGATGGAATATTTCTTCCAGTTTATAGTGAAGATTTGCCATATGTGATACCTCAGTTTGCTTTTTATAATTTAGGTAGTCAAGTTTTTGGCGGAGCATATTGGGATGATCCAGAAGTTTTGAATGAGAATGGTAGATACATTGAGGGAGCGATTTTCCTGAGTGATTTTTATATTGA
The DNA here is from genome assembly GCA_964473625.1 of uncultured bacterium. Lineage (GTDB taxonomy): Bacteria > Zhuqueibacterota > QNDG01 > QNDG01 > DSAB01 > CAYYPT01. The sequence continues at coordinate 11,961 of CAYYPT010000032.1, forward strand.
TCCTTCAAATTTCAATTATTACCGTTTTAGAGATGAATATAGAAAAAAGAATG
>CAYYPT010000032.1:12113-19016 GCA_964473625.1 uncultured bacterium
AAAAATAGAGATGTTTTCCATGGATTTAGTACTCGGAAAGGCGGAGTGAGCAAATCGCCTTATAATTGGTTAAATTTAGGAGATAAAACAGGCGATTTATCCTCTCGAGTCAGGGAAAATAGAAGACGTTTTTTTTCTTTATTGGGGGTTTCGGAAGCAAATCTGGCGATTCCACAGCAAGTGCATGGAGATAGGATTCTCAGGGTTACTGAACCTGGAAACTATCCCGAAACAGATGGATTGATTACCAATACTCCCGGTATTGGTCTTATTGTCCAGGTTGCAGATTGTGTTCCACTCTTTTTCTACGATTCTTTTCAAAAAGCAGTTGGATTAGTACATGCAGGCTGGCGAGGTACAATGCTTAAAATATCTGCTAAAGCTGTTCAAAAAATGGGCAGCTATTTTGGTACAAACCCAAAAGATTTGCAGATTTTTGTGGGGCCTTCTATTGGCCACTGTTGTTACGAGGTAGGCTCAGATGTGGCCTCTCGATTTCCGAGGAAATATATTATTGATAAGCGATTAGATCTGTGGCGAAGCAACAGAGATCAACTTTTGAAAGCTGGAGTAAAACCAGATAAAATTGTGATGAGTAATTTATGTACGGCATGTCATCCGGAATGGTTTTTTTCATACAGGGCAAGCGGAGGGGAAACAGGACGAATGATGGCGGTTTTGGGACTCGGTAAGAAAAAGCTTGACTTTAATGTATGATTTGTTAACTTTATATAACAAGAATTTTTGATTTTTCATAAAGTTAGCTGAAACAAGAAAGGAGGTTGGGTGAAACAAAAGAAATAGAAATCTCGAATATGTAATTTATTAGAAATCAGGAGGAAGACAATGAGAAGGAAAGCAGTAATCATCAGTATTTCCGTTTTTTTAATGTTGGCTGGTGCATCAGTTTTTGCTCAGACCAACATTAGTTTTATGGGGGTAGGAGGAACGCTCGGTTATATTAGTCCAGAAAGTGATATCGGTTCCACAATTGCTTTTGGCGCTCGGGCTGATCTGGGCACAATTTTTAAACCTAATTTAAAATTGATGGCTGAGGGTCTTGTATGGAGTAAAGGGAACGAAGAATCTGATTTGTATGGTACGGTAAAAACAAACTGGAGACAAATATATATTACGGCGCTGACAAAGTATTCGTTTGGTAAATCAGGGGAGAAGATTAGCCCCTACGTTGGTGGTGGATTGGGGATGGTATTCTATAGATTTAAATCTGAATACAAATCGTCCATGATGATAAAAGCTAATGTCGGCTCAAACTCTATGGGATTATATGGAGGTACGTATTCAAGTTCAGATTCAGACCTTGCTCTCCATTTCTTAGGAGGAGTGGATTACATTTTATCGCCGCAGCTTACCGGCTTTGCTGAATTTCGTTACGTTACCGATGGGGCCGATTTCTGGGGCATTTTTGCCGGTGCAATTTATCATCTTAAGTAGTGATTAAGTGGTGACTACAAAGGAGAAATTTTATGTATAAGACAAAAATTTTAATCGCTGGAGTATTGCTGAGTGTAATGCCTTTTATTATGGCACATGCCCAGAGAACTCCGGGAACACTTTCTTTTGGAGGTTTTGGAGGAATCGGATTACCAATGAAGCCGTCTGCATTCAAAGATTACTGGAAGATGGGTATTGGTTTTGGTGGTGAGTTAAAGTACAATTTCTCAGAAATGTCAAGTTTTTCTGCAAGCTTTACTTATCTGCCGTTTAAGCTTGACCAGGATGCATTTAAGGATTTGATGACTGGAATGGTTCCAGGAATGGATGTAGAAATAAGTGGTGGTAACATTAAGACAAACATTATCTCGGCAAACTTTCTGCAGTACTTTACACCTCCTGAGGCCTCGGCCAGTTTGTACTTTACTGCTGGCGGCGGATATTATATGTTCAAACCAGGTGACGTAACACTTAAAATAACATATCAGGGGCAGACAGTATATGAAGGGACTCAAAAGGTTGAGGAGTCCGAGAACGGCTTTGGTGTAAATGGGGGTGTTGGCCTTGAAATGACAATGGGAACAAACATGTTCTTCTTTGTCGAAGGAAAATACCACTATACGTTTGTGGAGATGGAAGGTGATGAAGAGATGGGATTAGAAAGTGGTAAGGTTTCCTTTATCACCGTAATGGCTGGTTTGAGGATTTCCAGGTAATTTTTTAAAGTTTTATACACATAACTTAAAAAGGCTCTGGTTTAATTATCAGAGCCTTTTTTTACTTTGTTTTCTGTGATTAGGTTTTCTTATGATCTTTTCAGAATTTCAAATTACAACCGAACATACAGAGTCTCAGACTGTGTATGTTCATACACTAATTCGGGATCGATGAACAGAAATCAGGCCTTATTTTCACTTGCATATGGTTTCTGGAAAACTTATATTTTGTTTAAAACTCTCACAGAATATGAAGGAGTAACTAGGTGAATAGTTTTCAATATATTTTTCTATCTTTTATTCAGGCTGCCACAGAATTTCTGCCTGTTTCATCTTCCGGGCATCTTCTCTTTTTTAAAGGATTGTTCGGCACCCAGGACGTTCCGATTATTTTTGATATCACTGTTCATGTAGGAAGTTTAGTAGCGATTCTTGTGTTTTATTATAAAAGAATAACCACAACTCTAACGAACTCATGGTTGGAATTGGTGGAGAAACGAAAAGAAAAAAAAGATTCAAAAATTTTGCTTTATCTTACAATTTCTACCATTGTCACATTTATTTTTTATCTGATTTTTAAGGACAGGATAGAGGCAGTGTTTCAGTCTCCATCTGTTATTCCTATTACTTATTTGGTCACCACAGTAATTTTGTTTTCTACCTATTTTGCAGGGAAAAATCAGAGAAGCTCTGTCTCTCAGAAGGGTTTTCTTTTACCTATTATCGTAGGATTATTTCAAGGAATTGCTATTTTCCCTGGGGTTTCCAGATCTGGTTCAACAATTTCACCTCTTCTTCTCATGGGGATAGAAAGAGAAGAGGCTGCATATTACTCCTTTTTCCTTGTAATCCCTGCTATTTTGGGAGCTTTCGTTTTTAAGTTGAGTGAAATAGAAAATATGGATTTTTTTATTGCCAACTGGAAGATCCTTTTCCTTTCTTTTTTTATATCGGCTTTGTTTAGTTATTTATTGTTAGGATTGTTAACTTTTATTCTTAAAAAAGGCAAATTCTGGTTTTTTTCTTTTTACACTCTGACCTTAGGGATTGTATCATTTATTCTTTTTTAAAAATAGGTAAAGTAACTTGGAATATCGAATCTTGATAAAAGAAATTGAACAGGGGAAGTTAGTTCCAATCTATTTCTTTTTTGGTGAAGAAGTTTATATAGTCGAACAGTTGATAAAGGCAATTGTAGAAAAAGGGACAGAGCAGGCTACCAGAGATTTTAACTGTGATATACTGGATGCAGAAACTACTGACGGAAAAACTGTAGTGGGGATAGCTTCTTCTTTTCCTCTTATGTGTGACCGGCGCATTGTTGTTGTTAAAAATGTGCAGAAGTTTTCTCCTTCTGACAGGAAACAGCTTTTATCGTACGTTCAGACACCTCTTGAATCTACTTCTCTTGTTTTAACAGCGGGTAAGATAGACCGCCGGCAGAGTTTTTATACATTTCTTCTCAAATATAGCAGTTGGGTAGAATGCAGGAAATTATACGAAAATCAGGCTGTTGATTGGGTAAAACATCAATTGAAAGAAAAAGGAGTTGATATCTCCCGGGAAGGAGCACTTTTATTAGTACAGCAGGTAGGAACTTCTATGTGGAACCTTGCAAACGAGATTGAAAAATTGCTTACTTTTTCCTGGGGGAAAGATAAACTTGATTTAGATGATGTAACAGGGGTGGTAGGTTTATCCCGCCAGTTTAATACATGGGAATTCACAGATGCAGTTGCCAACAAAAATTTGAAAAATGCACTTACTATAATGAGTAGATTGCTGGAAGAAGGCCAGTCTCCGGTGGGTTTGATTGTTAATTTAAGTCAGCGTATTTTTCTTTTAACAGAGATTCGAGCAATGTTAAATAAAGGAATGAATCATAATGAAGTAATCAAAAGTATGGGTCTTAATTTCTATTTTGGGAAGCTCTATGTTAACCAGGCTGTAAAATTCACAGATAGAGAGCTGGAATTGGCTGTAGGAATTTTACTTAAGGCTGATTTTTACATAAAAACAGGGCGGATGGACTCCAATATGGTTATAACATTGGTTGTATATGGTCTTACGCAGGCTGAATCTAAAAAAACTTTTATAACACAAATTTAAAAATCAATGGAACTTTTTGAGGTGCTGTTTGTTAGATAAAACGAACGACAAAACAGATGAAAATGGAATTCATGAGTCTCCAACGGATGAAGAGCTAATTGCTCGTTTTCAGAAAGGAGATGTTTATGCATTTGAGGAAATAGTTCATCGGTATAAAGATCAGTTGGTTAATTTTGCGTATCATTTTTTTGGCAACAGGATTGATGCGGAAGATGTTATCCAAGAAACTTTCCTCAGGGTTTTTAAGAATAAACATCTCTATCGCAATGTTGCAAAATTTTCAACATGGATATATACGATAGCGAGCAATCTGGCTAAAACTGAATTAAGACGACGCCGTCGAAGGAGGTTTTTGTCGTTAAGTGGAATGGGATATGGCGAAAAAGATTATGATATTCCAGATGGTCTTTCTTCTCCAGATAAAATTGTTGATGAGGAAATAAAAATAGTTGAGATACGGAAAGAAATCAAGGATTTACCAGTCAAATTTAGAGAAGTGGTAGTGTTAAGAGATATTCAGGAATTATCTTACGAGGAAATTAGTCAAATATTGAAAATACCGCTTGGTACAGTTAAATCTCGTGTAAACAGGGGGCGGTCAAGGCTGCAAAAAAAATTACGACATCTTTTAGATAAATAATTTACCATGAAAAACATAAATAGCATGGAGGAATGTTTATGGCCCCTTGTCAATGGTTTAAAAAGAACATAATGGACCTCCTTGATAACGAACTGGATATATTTCAAAAAAAGAATTTAGAAAAACATTTGAAAGAATGTATAAACTGTAGCAATTTTTTGTCTCGAGCTCGGCTTCTTAAATCTTATCTGAAGAAACTGCCCCGTATAAAAGCTTCTGAAAACTTCCAGATTCTTCTCCGGGAGCATATCAGGAGAGAAATGGCCGAAAAGAAAAAAGTTGCTGTTGGGCGTGGTTTAATTATAAAACGATGGGTTCCTGCTTTTGGCATAGCTTTTTTCTTAATACTTATAGGAGCGTGGGTGTTTAATCGGGGAATTCCTTTCCCTCATTCTCTTAAGGGTAAAGTCGCTACCAATTCTACAACTCGGTTGCATCCTGGAGATACTTTTAATGGTAAAGTACAATATGTTATAGATGACTTTCCTAGTGGCATTTCTTTATCCAATTCTGAAAGCCAGATGGACTCCAGCTCAGCAATTAAAAGTGATTCGTTATTGTTAAATAATGGACTTGAAGAGGTTAAGGCTCATTTGACTCCTGTGAGTTTTTAGGGAAAGACTAAAATGATCACCCGGAAACCAATTTTCCTTTTGCCTGTTATGTCTTATTTTATTCTGGCCTCTGCTTTAAATTCTCAAAGTAAAAAGATCTGGATTCCTAATAAAGATTCCAAAATGTCTGAGCTTGTAAGAAAGGCCAGCAACTCGGTTGTAAGTATTCAGACATTTATATCCACAGAAAAAGAAAATTGGTGCAGAGTTGGATCAGGATTTGTTTATGATAAAAATGGTTTTGTTGTTACTAGAAAGAGTGTTGTTCAGGGAGGGGATAGTATTATTGTTACGTTGGTAGACGGTAGGTCCGTTCCTGCGCGTCTTTTTTACCATGACGAGGATACAGAAGTAGTTTTGTTAAAACTTCCTGTTAACAATCTTACACCATTGCCTATCGGTAAAGTTTCTCAACTTAATATCAGATCACAGTTGACTCTTATTGGGAATTCACTGGGAGTTTTTCCCTCAATAACTCTGGGAACTTATCTTGGCAGACGATCTGATGGTATGCTCAAGCTCGGTGTGGTGGTTCCTCCTGGGAATTGTGGGGGGCCTGTTATAGATGAAAAGGGTCGTGTAATAGGGATTTTAGCAGGTAGAGTTTTGGACAACAGATTTAACAGTAATGAGGTGGAAAGAATGGGGGTGGCTTTACCTATAGAAAAAGCAAGGCTGGCATTAAATTATGCTATGAAACACATAGATGACAGGGGTTGGATTGGTGTTTCTGTAGTAAATTTAGGAAGCGATAATTCCGGAAAAGGAGTGAAGGTAGTGAGGGTTGTGCCAGGAAGTCCTGCAGAGCATGCCCAAATTTGCAAGGGAGATACCATTGTTGCTTTTGGAAAGCGGGCTGTTCACAGCGCCAGTGAACTTGCAGATTGGGTAAGGCAAATTTCTCCAGGCCACAAAATTATGTTCAAGATTCATAGAGGAAGAAAAATAATAAGTAAATATATTCGTGTGGGTGTTGCCCCCTGGCTACATGACAGAGGAACAAATAAATGAGCAAACGTAATTGAAAGGCAACTTTTTCTTGTCTACATACTTCGAATTCTATCCTTCCTTTAACTTTATAATATTTGGCGTTGTTGCAAAGTTGAGTGATTTATACAATCCGCCTATATAAGATGTTCATAGAGAGTAGATTAATTTCTCTGTTTATTTCAAGAAATTGTTTCCAGAGATAATCCCAATAAAGCGGAGTAAATACTTTTTTATGACAACAATCAACCATTTCAGGAGTTCTTGATCACTCCATCTTTTCCCAATTCTTTTTATTCTATTCTTGATTTGGCTGAAACAATTTTCGATAATATTACTGGTGAAGGGAATCCATTCGTTTTTCTCAAGCCATCAGTGAAAA